>JBJTBO010000255.1:0-2685 GCA_046091445.1 Planctomycetaceae bacterium
CTCCAGCGCGAACCGCCGCGGGTCGGCCAGCTCGCGCGGCGCCGGCGGATCGGCCACCAGCGGCGCCGTGGCGAGCAGCTCGCGCACGCGGCGCGACGACCCGGCCGCGCTCTCGAGGCTCCCCCAGACGTGCGTCAGCGACGCGATCGCCGCGCCGGCACTGCCGGTGTAGAGCATGAAGCTCATCAGGTCTCCGGGAGTCAGCTCGTCGGCCAACAGCAGCGACGCGCCGTACCAGATCACGAGCGTGACGGCGGTGAAGGCGAGCATCGAGACCAGCGCCTGGTACGCCCCCCAGAGGTGCGCCAGGCGCAGCGACAGCGCGAGCACCGCGTCGATCGCGCGCGAGTAGCGCTCGCGCTCGAGCCCCTCGCGGCCGAAGGCCTGCACGGTGCGGATCCCGGCGAGCGACTCCTCGGCGGCCACGGTGCTCCGCGCGACGAGATCCTGGCGTTCCTTGGAGAGTCGCCCGAAGCGCGTCCCGAACAGCACCGCGGCGACGGCGATCGGAGGGATCGCCAGGAGCATCACGCCGGTCAGCCGGGGATGGATCGAGATCATCAGCCCGAGCGCCCCGACGAGGACGAATCCCTGCCGGTGAGCGCCTCGCCGATCGTGCCGATGTCGGCGGACAGTCGCGACACGAGCTCGCTTACCCGTTCGCGCTCGCAAAACGCCGGCGACAGCGAGAGCAGGTGCGCATGGAGCCGCTGGCGGAGATCGCGGAGCACGCGCGCAGCCGCCGAACGCAGCAGGTAGGCCTCGAGATAGTCGAACGCCGCGACGACGACATACAGCCCGACCAGTGCCCCGATCCAGGTCCGCAGTCCCGAGACGCTGCGCTCGACGAGCACCGCATCGACGGCCCGGCCGGCGAACCGCGGCACGACCAGGCCGGCGGCACCGGTGAGGAGCATCGAGAAAAACGCGATCGCCAACCGGCCGCGCTCGGGGGCGGCGAGCCGCGCGAGCCACGCGAATTCACCGTGCCGGCTGGCCGGCTCCGCGGAAGATGTCAGCATCGGCAGGGAACAGCCGTTTGCAGGGGGCGGTGTCGTCGTCCGATCCCTCTGGCCACACCGTGCGACTGTCGGTCACCCGGCATCGCGGCCGCATGACGAGGCGGTACAACAGCCCCGACGAGTGTAGCGACCCGAGACTCACCATGGACCACGAACCAACCGCTGCGAACGGTTCCGCGAGCCCCTCGGACGCGCCGCCGCCAGCGCCCATCGACACGTTCGAAACCCTTTCGGCGGCGGACGCTCGCCGGCTCCTCGAAGGGTTTGAGGAAACGGCCCTGAGTCTGGATCGGCTGCGCTCGCTCGACGCCGACACGGCCGCCGTGCTGGCGGCCGTGAAGGTCAAATATCTCTCGCTCAAGGGCTTGACCACGCTCGATCCCGAAGCGGCCCGAGCCCTTGCCACGTCGCCAGCCACCCATCTGTACCTGGACGGCATTCCCGCCCTCGATGTCGCCGCGGCGAGGGCGTTGGCGGAATTCAAGGGGGAGGAATTGTATCTCCTCGGGCTGGTGTCCCTCGACGCCGGCACCGCCACGGCCCTGGCGGCGTACGCGGGAGGCTCGCTTGTCCTCAACCCGTTCCGTGCCCTCGCGCCGCTCGACATCGATACGGCCGTGGCGATCGCCACGAGCCGGGCCCGGTTTTTGGTTCTCGGTGTGAACCAGCTCGACGTGGCCACCGCCCGGGCTCTGGCTCGCTTCGAAGGCGAGGGGTTGAGCATCGACTGGCCGGCGGCGCTCGACGTGGAATTGGCGACGGTGATCGCCGGATTCAAGGGCCGATGGCTGGCCCTCGGCAGTATCACCAGCCTCGATCCTGCGACGGCCAAGGCCCTCGCGGCGTTTGGCGGGGAAGACATGGTGCTGGACGGTCTGACGACGCTCGACGTTGCCACCGCCACGGCTCTCGCGACGTTCGGTGGCAGGCAGGTGAGCCTCATCAGCCTGACCACGCTCGACGCCCAGACGGCGACGGCACTGGCGAATATCGCCGGAAAGATTTACCTGACCGACGAGTGCGAGTGGGCGTTTCGCAACGAAAACCCGTTGACCGCCGCCACCGCCGCGGCGTGGCTCGTGGTGACGAGCGGCCATCTGGCGTATCTCACCGACTTCGACTTCCCCGACTCCGTCGCGATCGCCCGGATCTTCGCCGCGCGGCGCGGTCGCCTGGCGCTCCCGGACCTGAAGCGGATCTCACCGTGCACGCTCGCGGCGTTGCGGGAGAAGCCGGATGTCGAGCTGCCCGCGCTCGATACGCTGGAGCTGATCCCCGAACCGGACGGCAGCAGCCTGTAACCGGTCGGATGGCATGACGGTGTCAACCGGCGCGAGAAAACGCTTCTCCGCCAGTTCGGTATCGAGCGAGGAACGAGAAACAACGTCTCGTGTTCCGCCGCGCGACGTCACTCGCCCCCTTCGGCGCGGCGGCGGCGTTGGGCCCCGCCGCCCGGGCCGTGCGACTTCCACGTGCGCACCGGCACGTCGAGGTCGGTGGATCCGATCATCATCTCTTCCCACGTCTGGTCGCCCCACCAGACGTCCTTCGACGGATCCGGATTCGACTTGTTCTTCGTCGAATTGTCGTACCAGGCCGACGCCTTCAACGTCGTTCCCGCTGGCAGCCGCAGCGGTTCCGCGAACTCGTATTCGTGCTGCCA
>JBJTBO010000256.1:0-5701 GCA_046091445.1 Planctomycetaceae bacterium
GACTGGCTCCGTTTGCGTCATACAAGGTCCGCGCTTCCACCTCATGTCACCGCAAACGGAGTCAGTCCCTTGTGCGTTTCCGGCCAAAACTTCGTCAGGGTGACGACATCTCGTCGGTCGCCTCCGGCTCCTCGCCGAGGAACGTATCGACCTCGACCCCTGCCTGTTTGAGGATCGCTCGCAGGGTGCCCTCGGGCATGTCGCCGGGATGATTCGGGATGGTCGTGTACCGGCACAGCAACCGGTTGAACCAAATCCCATGAGAACCGGCGGCTTGACGATGAAATCTCCGGCCGAGTTCCTTGAGCCGCCTCACGATCTCGCGGTACAGAAAGCCGGCGAGCCGTCCCATCACGTCGCCACGACCAGCGGATAATCGAACCGATCGTCCACTGCCGGCAACCGTCGGTCCGCTGCTTCATCGCTCGTCGATCTTGACTCGAGCAGTTTCTTGGCGACGTCTCGTGCGATCTCGAGAGTCTCCTGGATCGTGCGGCCCTGAGCGACCAAGCCTTGGATGTCGTCGCTCGTAGCGAGATAAACACCCTCAGGCAATCGCTCGATATGCAACGTGACGATGCATTCCATGTCAACGATCGTAGGTCCGCTGCGGATCGAGACTCAAGCCAAGGACCGAAGTAGTTGCGATTCCGAAGTGAGCCGGCGGCTGCCGGCCGTGCGGCCGCAAAAGGGACTGGCTCCGTTTGCGTAGCAAGACCTCCGTGTCTCCCACCGACGTAGCCCGCAAACGGTGCCTGTCCCTGTGTCTCCTCGTGGCGTACGCTTCCAGCGTGCGAATGCGTGGCAGCGCACCGGGAGACGCAGCCATCGTGCATCGACGCTGATTCGGACGAGCTGGGTCTCTTCGCGGTTCCTCCCGGGTTCGCACGCCTGGAGGCGTACGCCACAGGGGGCAGGAATGACGCGTGCGAAAGCCGCGAACGGGACAGGCACCGTTCGCGATTACGGGCCATGGAGCGGCCGCGTCGGTGGACGCAAACGGAGCCAGTCCCTTTTGCACTTCTTGACCGCCCCGCCCGCCCCGTCCGGCCTGACGGTTCCGATCGCCAGCGATCGACGCTCCTTCGCCATGGCGTCGCGGCCCGACGCGTGGACCCCCCGACCGCGCGCGTCGAGCGACCGCTCGCGTATAGTGAGGGTTCACACGGCGTTCCCGTGGTCCCGGAGGGCCTGCCATGTCGTTTCCCGCGTCCAACAACGGTCCGCTCGGCCGCTCGGTGGCCCACAACGATGTCTGCAAGACGCCGGTGACCACGACGCCCGAGTCGGCATGCGGATCGGTGCAGGTCGGGGCCGACGTGCCCGCCGAGGGGGCGCCGGCCGACGCGCCGGCGGAGGTGCCCGTCGCCTACACCAACACCGCCCTCCTCCAGCAGGCCACGCTGCCGACGCTCGCGCAGAAGGTCTTCATCGTCGGGACGCACGCGGCCACGACCAACACCGAGATCTGGATGAGCACCGGCGACGAGGAGGGCACCGGTGGCGGCGTCGTGTCGGGCAGCGTGGCCGGTCCGTGCCGGATCAAGACCGGCAGCCGCAAGGTCTTCGTCGAGGGGCACGGTGCGGCCTACCTCGGCGTGATGGTCGGCCACAACAACACCGCCAACTCCAACGTGCCCGTCGGCCGCCAGGAGCATGCCAGCCAGCAGAAGGTGTTTTTCGGAGCGTGACGCTCCGACCGCCGCCGCAGCGTGCCGCGTCCGGCGGGTCGCGGGACGTGTCCGGACCGTGCGGCCTGCGAGTCCTCGCCGCCCGTGAGAGCCTCCCCATGAGCGATCCACTTGCCAGTCGGGCCCACGTGATCGAGGGCGTCGGCGTGTCGAAGGTCGGCGGGTACGCGTTCGTGCTGCGCCGACTGCGGTTCACCGACACGATCGCGCGGTCCTATCGGCTCGACCTCGAGCTGATCTCCACGGGCGGCGATGTGGACGTCCAGAAGGTGCTGGGCCAGAGCCTCACGATCACGCTGCCCCGGCCCGGCGGCGGAGAACGACACCTCAACGGGTTCGTTCGTCAGGTCACGCGCCGCTTCAGCGAAGGCGAACTGGTGGTCTACGCCCTCACCGTCGTGCCGCACCTCGACCTTCTCCTCCTCGGCCGCGACCATCGGATCTTTCTCGAAAAGACGGCGAAGCAGATCCTCGGCACCGTGTTCGACGACCTCGGCCTGTCGGACTATGACGACGGCGGCGTGACCGCCGACTATCCGCAGCTCGAGCAGTGCGTGCAGTACGGCGAGACCCACCACGCCTTCGTGCATCGCCTGATGGAGCGGTTCGGCATCAGCTACCACCACGACCATGCGGCCGGGGGCCACCCGCTGCGGCTCGTCGACTCGTCCGCCGAACACGGGCCGGTGGCCGGCGCCGAATCGCTGCCGTTTCGATCCGGTCGAGATGCGATGCTCGCCACGGAGCATGTCTCCTCGTGGGAGTCCACGGCATCGATGCAGCCGGGATCGTTCTCGACGCGGGACTACAACTACCTCGATTCCAAGACGACCATCGAGGCGACGGACTTGACGGCCCACGAGTATCCCCGCGGCGATCTCGAATGGTTCGAGTATCCGGCGGGCTCGAGCACGAGTCGCGAGGCGGCGGCGGCGGCGGAATGGCGGCTCGATGCGATCGCGGCCCAGGCGCTCACGGTGCGAGGGGAGGCCCGGTCGCTGGGGCTCGCCGTGGGCCACACGTTCAGGCTCACGGGGCATCCCGTCGCCGCCGAGAACCGCGGCTACCTCGTGACGGGCATCGAACTGGAACTGGAGTCCTTCGGCATCGACCCCGCCGGCGGCCTGTCCAGGGGGGCGGTCTCGTACACGACGCTCTGTCGGTTCACGGCGATTCCAGACGACGTCGAGTTTCGTCCCGAGCGCGTGACGCCGGCCCCGCGGATCCACGGCGTGCAACCGGCCGTGGTCGTGGGACCCGCGGGGCACGACCCGAAGACGCCGTACACCGACCGCTATGGTCGGGTGAAGGTGCAGTTCCACTGGGACCGCTACGGCACGAGCAACGAACACTCCTCCTGCTGGCTGCGGACGCCGCACCAGTCGGCCGGCAACGGCTATGGCCACGTCTGGCTGCCCCGCATCGGCTGCGAGGTGCTCGTGGCGTTCGTGGATGGCGACCCCGATCGGCCCACGATCGTGGGGCATGTGTACAACGGCCAGACGGCGCTGCCCCTCGACCTGCCGGGCGAGGCCCGCGTCGGGATCATGCAGGACGACGGCGGCAATTACATGAAGATCGACCCGACCGACGGCGGCCAGGTGATGGCGATGTTTTCTCCGACCGAGAAGACGTCGCTCAAGCTCGGCAAGACCTGACGCGGCTTACACGCGGAAAGGGAGCATCATGGGAGTCGAGGTCGAGACCGAGGGTGTCGGCGAGGCCTGGTACGAGCAGGGTCAATTCGAAAACACCGTGTTGATCGATGCCTACACGACCGAGGGGCTCTACTTCGAGGGCGTCGTCGGGGGCGCGGTGACGGTCGTCGCCCCGTTGGACCTGACCGTCCTCACCGGGTTCGGCGTCGAATGGAACACCCTGGCGAGGCACATCGAGCTGCACGGCGTTTCCCACTGGCTCTCCGCGCTCAGCGACGGCTGGAACCAGCAGACCACGAACTTTTCGGCGACGTCCGTCGGCTCGCACTGCCAAACGGTGGATGGATACACGCGCTGGACGAGCAACGGCAATTTCGCGATTGTGGCTCCCACGGCGGGCGCAAGCGTCGCCATCATGGCGGAGGCTGCGGACGGGGGGATCGAATTGTCCGCGGGGGATGGTGCAAATGTCGGGTCGTTGACACTGGCTTCCACCAAGGCTGCGTTGTCGAGCGCGGGCGAGGTCAAGGTTACGGGCACCCAGAGCGTCTCGGTCCAGTCCGGTCTGGGGGCGGTGAACGTCGCCGACCAGGAGGTGTCGCTGAAGTGCAACGCTGCGGGGATCACCGCCACGGCGGCGAGCGTGACGATCTCGGGGGATACGGTGCAGATCGGCGTCCCGGGCCAACCAAACACCGCGCAGGTGGCCACCGTGCCCGGTGTCGAGGCCTCGATGGCGCCGCTCGGCGACGCAACGGCCGCCATCGCGCAGCTGCGCACGAAGCTCGCCGATCTCCAGGAAAAGATCGGAAAGTCGAGAATGCTCTCCTATCTGCTCAAGTGAGGCCGAGGATTGCTCGTCCGAAACCACGCGCGCGATCGCTTCACGGTCGGCTGGGTCGTGCAGCGGCATCCGGCGCGGGATGACGGTCCGCCCGTCGCCGGCCTCGCCGCCTCGTTCATCGTGAAGGGGACGTTCCGGCTCGTGTCCGGAGGACGTGCAACGCCGTGGCCCGACGGCCCCGGGCCACTCGCAGGAGACACGCCCTGGCCCGACGCGCCCGATCTCGGCCTGGCCTACCCGAGCGACTTCGTGCCCTGGAAACCTCGTGGCGAGTGGATCGTCGTCGGCAGGGCGCGGCCACCGCTGTCCTATCCGCTCGATGCGGCCGACAGCCCGTTCGCGTGGCAGGGCGAGGGCGACTCCCGCCGCTTCATGATCGCAGCCGGGGTCGGCGCGGTGGAGAAGCGGGTCGAGGTCTTCGGCGAGCGGCACTGGTGGCGCCTGGTCATTCATCTGCCGTCGGAGCCCGAGGCCGCGCGGGCCGCCACGCCGCTGTCCTACGCCTTCGCCTGGGGTGGGCCGCGGCACGCCAAAAACCCGAGCGGCACCGGCCACGGCGGCGGTCCCTTGCCGACCTTCGAACGACCCGGCGACTGGCCGGAGAGCTACCATGACCGCCGCGATCCTGCCGGGCTGGCACCGCGGCCGGCCGAGTGGCCGCAGCGGTCGGCGCGACGGGGCACGCTCGACGACCGGTGGATCGCCACCCGCTGGCCCTGGCTGCCGGACGACATCGACTACCGGCACTTTCTCTCGACCGCGCCCGACCAGTGGGCGTCGGGCTATTTTCGCGGCGACGAACGGCTCTCGCTCGTTCATCTGCATCCCTCGCGTGCCGCGTTTGCGGGGTTCCTGCCCGGCGTCCGGCCGCGGCTGGGGCTCGTGCGGCGGCACGCACGGCCTGAGGCATCGGCCGGCCCGCGTGGCTTCGACCGCGCGCGGCTGCTTCCCGCAGAGGAGGTGCCGCTCGCGCTCGACACGGTCTGGCTCGACGCCGACCGGGAAAAGCTCGTGCTCGTGTGGCGCGGCCTGGCGGCGATCGCCCCGCCCACATTGCCCGACATCGCCCTGGTCACACTCGCCGCGGAAGGTCTCGACGAGCCGGCCGCCGCGATCGAGTCGTTCATCGATCCGGCCGATCTCGGCGCGCCGGTGCAGGAGACCGGGCCTGCGCCTCCGCAGACGACCGTTCCTGATTCCCCCGACGCCCCTCCACCTGCCGACGCTTCCCTTCCCGCCGGCGCCGACACGTTCGCCTCGATGCTCGACGAGGCAGCGGCTCAGGTCGCTGCGATCACCGAGCAGCTCGAAACGGCGGGCGTGTTCGAGCGGATGCAGCAGGCGGCCGCCGAGCCTGGTCCCTGCGCGCGGGCGAGTGCTTCGATCTGTGAGCGTTGCTCCACGAGCGACGGAGCGTGGGCGGCCGCCTGCTGCATCCGCTCGAACACGCCCGCCGTGTCGAGCTGCTCGGTGATCGCAGCGAGCGGGGCCGCTGCGTCGTCGGGCCG
>JBJTBO010000257.1:0-4680 GCA_046091445.1 Planctomycetaceae bacterium
GCAGGAACGCGCCGGTCCCGTAGGTGTTCTTCGCGTCGCCGGCCCGCTCCACCCCCTGGCCGAATGCCGCCGCCTGCTGATCACCGGCGCATCCCCCGATCGGCAGCGCGGCCCCGAGGAGGTCGGCATCCGTCTCGCCGAACGGACCACTCGAGGGGCGCACGTCCGGCAGCATCTCCGGGGGCACGTCGAAGATGCGACAGAGCTCCGGACACCACGCCTGCGTGTTGATGTCGAAGAGGAGCGTGCGGCTGGCGTTGGTCACATCCGTGGCATGGACCCGCCCGCCCGTCAGACGCCACACGAGAAAACTGTCGACGGTACCGAAGAGGACCTCGCCGGCACCGCACCGCGTCCGCAGGCCGGGGATCGAGTCCAGCAGGTGCACGATCTTCGTGGCGGAGAAGTACGGGTCGAGGAGGAGGCCGGTGCGCCGGCGCACCTCGTCCTCGACACCCGCGGCCCGGAGCCGCTCGCAGATCGGCGCGGAGACACGGCTTTGCCAGACGATCGCCGGCGCGACCGGGCGGCCGGTGTCCCGGTCCCAGAGGATCGTCGTCTCCCGCTGGTTGGCGATGCCGACGGCCGCGACGTCCCGAGCGGCGACGCCAGCCCGCTCGAGGGCGACGCGCGCGCTGTGCATCTGTGAGTTCCAGATGTCCTCGGGGTCGTGCTCGACGATCCCGAGGTCGTCGCCACCCGCACCATCCGCCCGGCGCACGTGCTGGGGAAACGGCTCCTGGCCGACCGCGACGGGCCTGCCGAGACGATCGAACAGGATTGCCCGGCTCGAGGTCGTCCCCTGGTCGAGCGCGAGCACGAGGGGCGGAGCCGCGGTTTCACCGGACATCGTTCGCATGGGTGCCTCCACCGACGCCACGCACTGGTTCCTGCCGACGACGAAGCTCGCGGCAGGACGGTATCCTCGCATGAAGCGGGGCGAGGCCAAGCCGATCGCACGGCCTGCCCGGGCGACGCACCGCCGCACGAGCCGGGGTATGTCGGGAAACGCGATGGCCGCCGCGCACGAATCCGCATCGAAACCCCCGTCTGCGATGCCGCCGGTGGCCGGTCGGCGCCGGTTCGCACTGCGATGGTCGCCCGTCGCCCGCGCGCTCCGCATGATGACGCTCGCGACGGCCGTCCTCTCCGTGTCACGCGCCGCGGCCCAGGTTGCAGGCCCGAGCACGAACGAGGCCGCGCGCACGGCCCGCCCCTCCCCCGAGGCCGACGCCGTGTCGTCGCTCGATCGGCCCGTGCACGCCCGCTGGACGGGCCTCCCGCTCGCAGACTGGACGGAGCGTGCGTCGCAGCTCGCCGGTCGCCCCGTGGTGCTCGACCGACGCATCGACCCCGAGCGGCTGGTCACGCTCGAATGTGACGGCGACGCGCTCGAGACGGTGCTCGCGAAGGTCGCCCGCGATGCCGCCGCCGCCGTCGAGGTGCTTGCCTCGTCGATCCGGATCGTGCCGTCGGCGTCACTGGGCCGCGCGGCGGCCGCCGAGCGCGCACGCACCCGCGAGGTGGCGGCGGCGGCCGCGGACCTGCGTCGCAAGGTTCTGACGCGCGAACCGTGGCACTGGACGGCAGGTGCCACGCCTCGTGCCCTCATCGAAGACGCCGCACAGGCCGCCGGCATCGAGATCGCCGACCGCGACCGCGTCCCACACGACCACCTGCGGGCGGCATCCCTGCCGGCCCTGACACTCGGCGAGCGACTCGATCTCGTCCTTGCCCATTACGATCTCCGCGTCGCATGGGGCACACGACCGCGGATCGTCGCGGTCGAGGCCGCAGGCGCGGACGCGGTCGCGACGGGTTCGCGTGCCCGTGGCTCCACGTCCCCCCGGCGGCCGCGCGGCGCGGGCGTCGACGTGTTCACCCTGCGACTCGAGGCGCCCCTCGACGAGGCCCTCGCAGCCATCGCCACGCGGCTCGGACTCGATCTCGATCTCGATCGCGACTCGCTCGCGGCCCGCGGCATGCAGCCCGGTGAGATCGTGCGGACGCAGGTGACCGATGCGTCGCGCGAGGCCCTGCTCGACGCCGTCGTCGGCCCACTGGGGCTGCGTTGGTCGATCACCGACAAGCGGCTGCGGGTCTTCGCACCGTGACGGTGCGATGAACGCGGCAGTCGATGGGTGGCACCGTCAGGCTGTCAGGAGGCCGCCGAGGCGTTCCTCGATGCCCGCGCGGATGCGACCGGCGAAGAGTGCGGCCATGCCCGGCACGCCGACCCGGACGACCACCTCGGCCGGGAGAACCTGCATCTCCCCGTCGATCCGCATGCCCATGACCGTGAGGCCGATCATGAGGCGATCGTCCCCCTCCCACGTCGCGTCGATCGGCCCCACCTGCTCGCCGTACTCGGCGCGGGCCTTCTCCAACGCCCGATCGAGCCGCCGATGCACCTCCTCGACGGAAAGCCCGTGGGGAATACGCACTTCCAACTGCTTCACGACGCCGGCTCCGAGGGGACGATCACGGGTTGGGACACGATGCAAAACCACCCACCGACGTACCGTAACACAAACGTGCCGCCGCGACCCTCGCCCGGCTCACGCTCCCCATGCGACCGTCGTCGCAGACCGCCCCGCGCACCGCGAGCACGTCCGCACCGAGGGCGGCGGCACGCGGCAGCGTGTCGAGGGAAAGTCGCCCGGCGACCGCCGTCGTCCATCCGCGCGCCCGGGCCTGTGTGAGCCACTCCCGGATCGTGGCCGGCGAGACGAGTTCGAGCAGCGAGGGCCCCCGTTTATCGAACGTGTCGATGAGGAGGGCCGCACACGCGGCCACATCGGCCGCGCCGGCGATGATCGCCTCGGGGCACGGTGAACCCGCGGCCGACCAGTCGGCGTAGGCCACGGCGATGGGCGGCGTCGCCGGGGGCAGTGCGGCCGCGAAGAGGGCGAAGTGCCGCCGCCACGCGGCTGCCGTGAGCCCTGCCGGGCCAGCCTTCGCGCCGGTCGGCGGCCGAATAGCGCCCCCCGAATCGGCGGTGCAGCGAACGGCGAGCGCGGCGGCACGTGTCGGTCCCGCGACCAGTTCCCCGCAGGCGACGGTCCACGGCACGCGGTCCGCGACGACGCCACCGATCGCCGCGGCGACGTCGGCATCGGCTTGGCCGAGCGGGCCCCGCGCGGGCTCCTTGACGTCGATGATCGCGGCGCCGCCCGCGAGCGCCTCCTCCGCCTCCGCGACGCTCCGCACGCTCACAAGCAGGCCGCGCCAGGATCCCGCGCTCCGCCGCGCCGCGCGTGGCGTCATGCGTCGGGGCCTCCAGCGCAGTCACCCGCGCGGCCGTTGCGGGCCTCGATGAGACGCGTCGCAAGCAATCGCGTGCGCTCCGGTGAGAGCGGCTCGCTCCAGCGCCCGTCGATGACGATGTGGCCGTCCTCCCACGAGCCCCATGGGGCATAGGTGGGGCGATCCCGCCACTCGGTCGCCCTCTCGGCCAGCCGGATGATCACCGTCGTGACGCGGCGATCGGCGGGCCGACCCGCGGCCGCGCCGAGCCGCGGCGGCAGGGGCCGCGAGCCCGGAAAGACACACTCCACCACCTCCAGTGGGACGCGCTGCACGCCGACGGGCGACAGACGGACCTCGAGAACGTCGCGGAGCCTCCGCAGCCGGGGCCGTGACGCCACGACGGCGAGCACGACGACGGAGGGCGCGATCAGGATCACCGCGACCGCCCCCACTGCACGGGCCCAGCCGATTCCGGCGCCCCACCACGCCAGACCGACGGCCAGCAGGCCGAGCATCAGGCCGCCCGCGGCGACCAGGGCGACCGGCCGGGTGTTGCCCCGCAGCCACACCTCGTCGTTCCGGCCCGTCGTGGAGGTCGCGCTTTCGTCAGCCATGCCAGTCCCATACGATTCGTCGCGGCGGAATCACCCCGTCCCCCGCATCATGCACGAACCGACGTCTCCCGCCCCCGCCGTCCCCTTCCGCTCCGCCCGGGTGGTCGGCGGGATCCTCTGCCTGCTCGCCCTCTACGCCCTGGCAGCGGTGCTCGGCTGGCCACAGTATGGCCGCGATCTGCTCGAGCGGGAACTCGACCACGGCGGGGCAACGCACGCGTCGGCCTCCGACGGGGACCACGCCGACACGGCCGCCGCAGGCCACGACGCCGAGCACGGTCAGGCATCGAACGACCACCACGGAGCCGCCGGTTCCGCGCCCCCCGCCTGGTCCGTCCTGCCGTTCGTCGTGCTTCTCGCGGCGATCGCCGTGCTGCCGCTCACGCCTCCGGTGGCGCACTGGTGGGAGCACAACTCGAGCAAGCTGCTCGTCGCCGCGACGCTCGCCGCGATCACCCTCGGCATCTATCTCTTCGTCCATCGCGAGCCGGTCGACCTGCACTTCCCCTCGCATGCGGTCGCGTCGCCAGCCGCCTCGGGGCCGTCCTGGGCCGTCGCCGGCACCGTGCTCGTCAATGCGCTCCTCGCGGAGTACGTGCCGTTCATCGTCCTCTTGTTCGCGCTCTACTGCATCGCCGGAGGCGTGCGGATCGAGGGGGACCTGCAGGCCACGCCCACGGTCAACGCGGCCTTCATCGCGACCGGCGCGGTGGCGGCGAGCCTCGTCGGCACGACCGGCGCCGCGATGCTCCTCATCCGGCCCCTGCTCGAGACGAACTCGGAGCGTCGCAACGTCGCCCACACGGTGGTCTTCTTC
>JBJTBO010000258.1:0-10775 GCA_046091445.1 Planctomycetaceae bacterium
GCGGTATGTGTCGGCGCTCGCGAGGAAGAGCTTGAGGAACCGCTCCTGCGAGGCCGCCCCGCGCGGGCCGAGATGCTCGGCCCGCTCCCGCCGGTCGGGCTGCTGCTCGGGCCGCTCTGGATGCGGTGTCGCCATGGCCCCTGTCGACAGTCTCCCGGGGCCGGCCGGAGCGGGATGGCCCCGCCTCCAGCCACCCGCACCATATCCTCCGCCTCCGGTCGGGATTTGGACAGGAAATCCCGACCGGAGGTCGGTTCCCCCCGCGTCTTCGGCCGGTGAAGCCGGTCGGCCCAGTGTCCCTTTCGTCCGTTGGCCTCCATCGGCAGGCTCTTGCAGGTCTTTGCGATTGCGTCGTCGAGCGGCCAGGACCCGCCGCGGATTGACGAACCGCTGGAGGCTCAGGCCGGAGGAGCGCCGGAATTTCCTCGCGAAGTGACTCGGCGACAGTGCCGCGATCAACGCCATCGCACTGAGCGTGGGGGCGACCCGCAGATGGGCGTCGATGGAGTCCGCGAACTGGAGCATCTCGATCCGGCCGAACACGCTTTCATCGGTCTGCCAATCGGGCACGCTCCCACCGCCCAACTCGTGCAGGTGAAACAGGAGGCGTCTGGCGGCCTCATCCTTGCGCAGTTGCGGTTCCCGCATACCCGACGGCGGCACCGACAGTCGCTCCATGCACCACCGGAGGACCGCGTCGTCAGGTGAGACGAAGCAGCTCAGGTCATCGAAGGTCCAGATGACGCCTTCAGACGCCGCAAGCAACCCGACCGCCTGTCGCGGAATGAGCAGCGTGAAGAAGTCATGAACTGGATTGTGCTCGCCGATGAGCGTGCGTCGATGTCCGTCCGCGAGCGAGAAACTCACCGAACCGCCGGTGACGCTGGAGCGCGACTCGTGGCCGCGATGAAGCGACCGGACGAAGATGCGGCCCGCCGGCAGATACATCAGGCAGTGGGCCACCTGCCGTCGATGGATGACGACCAGCGGCTCATCGGCCGGCACATGCTCCCAGTGCCCGAGCCACGAGTGATGCGGGCGTGCTCCGGCCCACGGCGTTGGCGGGGGTGCTGATCCCCTGCCGGTTTCGTACCGGGGCTCATGCGGGAGTCGGGGATCCGGTCGCGTGGTGCCTCGGAGGGAGGCGCGTGGCCCCGTCGGGCTTTACAACACGAGCGCCCGTTCACGTCGTCGCCATCGCGTCGGCGTGAACTCGGGAATCGCACGAGGCGAGATCAGCGGCTGACCGGGGCACCAGAAGTCGCGAAATGCCCGGCGCTCTCCCGTCGAGTAGAGGTGCCGCAAAAATGCCAGGTCGCAGGCGGAGAAGTCAGCGAGCCACTGGTCGAGGTGGAATATGCCCGCTTCATGAAGGGCCTGCTGGCTGTAGCGGCACGCATCCCGCTCGTATGCCTCCAGTGCATCGAGGTCGTTCGCGGTTACCCTGACCGGCATCGTCAGTCCCAGCCGCCGCAACTTTGCCGACAGGTTCCACTGGACCGTGTGGCCGAAGAGATGCGCCACCAGGAAGAGCCGCTCCTCCTCGCTGTTGTGATCGCCCACGAAGATGCGGGTGCCGTCGAGATCGCCCTTCAGTGGCGGCTCGATGCGCGTTACTTCCACGGAGACGCCGTAGCGAGCGTGAATGTGATGGGTCGCGGCACTCCGCAAAGCCCGAAACTCGGCACTCACCAACCTCGTCACATGCGGCTCCTGCATGCACTCCGGATCATGCCCCTCGCGGGCAACGCATCCTACAGTCTCGAGCCGGAGGCTCGATGTCAGGAGCAAACCCCCGTCGACGTGGATCGCGAGCACCATAATGACCCCAGTCGAACGCAGTGCCACCAACAAGCTCGTGAATCCGAGCGACTCCAACCTGTGCGACGCCGCGGTTCTGAAGACCGGCGATGACTCCCAAGAGATTCGGTGCTGGGACGTCAGGCTGCCCGCCTCCTGTGGCGTATGCTCTCGACATCACGTTGCCCTGCCGATCCCGGCAGTTCGTCTCATTCCGCGAGAGAAGCCGTCGTGTCGCACCACTCCTTGGTCTTGGCGATCGTTCTGTTTACGACTTGCCTGCGTGGTATGCCCACGGATGCCGTCGAACCGGATTCCCGGCGCATCTTGACCTGTGGCCCGCGAACAGCGCTCGTCGAAATCAGTACTGCCGATCCAGCGGGCAGGATCGAGTGGAGCCATCCGGCCAACACCCGCGAGGGCTGGGTGCTACCCGACGGGAATATCCTGCTCGCCCTGTCGAAGGCACCGGATGCAGCGGGTGGTGCGGCGATCGAAATCAAGCGGGGTCACGACGGCGGGCCCGACGAGGTGGTGTGGCGGTACGACGGAACTCAGAAGGAGATCAACAGCATCCAAAAGACGGCGCAGGGCACCTACGTCCTCAGTGAAGCCGGTCCGCAGCCGAGACTGCTGGAAGTCAGAGCCGATGGCACGATCGCCGTCGAGTTCCCCCTCGACTGCCAGCGCGCCAATTCCCACATGCAAACCCGGATGGCCCGGAAGCAGGCCGACGGTACCTTCCTCGTGCCGCACCTGCTCGACTTCGCCATCCGCCGCTATGACGTCACTGGGAAGGTGCTGGCGACGATCGACACCCATGCGAAGGGAGAGCCGGGCATCAACTCGTGGCCCTTCACCGCGATCGCAGTGGCCGACGGGGGCATCCTCGCGGGGCTCACGAACGGAAACCGGGTCGTCGAGTACGATCGCGATGGGACCGTCCGCTGGGAGATCACCACTGCCGAAGTCGGCGGGGCCATAGCCGACGCGTGTGGAATCCAGCGCCTGCCGAACGGTAACACGATGATCGCCAGTTACCACATCGGCCAGGGGGGCGTGCGGCTGCTCGAGGTGACTCCAGAGAAGCAGGTTGTCTGGAAATGGATGGCCGACGTGCCGGCCGTCCATCACTTTCAGGTGGTGAGCATCGACGGCACGGATCTGCCCTGGCCACCGCTGCGGTAAAGACGATCGAGTCCGATGACGTGTCGCAGATGCCGCTATAACGAGTGGCCGTGCCGGCTGGATCTCGACGTCCCTGCGAGTGTGCAGGTGGGCATGCGGGCCGGGTGTTGATCCGGCGTGCTGGTCCACCGTCGTCATGACATCGTCCCGCTCCATCAGCGACTACGAGCGGCGCCGCCGGGAGCGGGAGACCTCCAACGAGCGTGTGGTCTCCGCGGTCCTCACGGTGTTTGCCGCCTCGATCCTCCTGGCGACGACCCGCTGGTGGATTCCTCAAAACGGTGGCGATGCCATCCAGCACCTGCCCGACGCGGTGCCGCCCCAGGCCCGAAATGCGGCGCTGGCGATCTTCACGGCACACCTGTCGCTGCTCACCTGGCTCTGGCTCTACCGGGGCTACTCGCCCCTGCGCAAGTACGCCATCGTGGTGATGCGGATGACGCTCCTGGGATGCCTGTGCTGGGCCCAGTGGCACAGCGCACGGCCGCTCTTCGGCCTGCTGCTGCCGATTGGAGGGTTCGGCGGAGCGATCGTGGTCGCCGGCCTCACCTACAGCCGGTCGGCCGTCGTACTCGCGGGAGCGCTGGCCTGCCTCGTCTATCCCACGATCTCGCTGCTTGGACCCACCTGGCCCGACAGCATCACCGCATCGCTCTACGCCACGCACCTCTTCGTCGCGTTGACCACCGTCACCTACTGGTTGGTGTCGAGCATGCTCACGATGTCCGCCGAATCGGTCTCCAACGAGCGGCTCAGCCGCTTCTTCTCCCCCGAGATCGCCTCGTGGATCGCCGCCGAGCCCGAGCTCGCCGTGCGGGCGACCGGCTGCCGCGTGACGGTGCTCTTCAGCGACATCAGCGGGTTCACCGCCATGTCGTCGCGGATGACGCCGGAGGAGGTCGTCGAGCTGCTCAACGCCTACTTCCCGCGGATGGTGGAGATCGTCTTCCGGCATGGTGGCACGCTCGAAAAGTTCATCGGCGACGCGCTGCTCGCGGTCTGGGGCGCGCCGGTCGCGCGGCCCGACGACACCGACCGCGCTGTGGCCGCCGCGAACGAGATGCAGGAGGAGGTGGGGCGATTCAACGCGGAGATGCGGACCCGGGGATGGCCGCCGATCGCGATCCACGTGGGGATCGCCTCAGGACCCGCGGCGGCGGGCTACATCGGCACCGACCGCTACGTGCAGTACGCCGTGATCGGCGACACGACCAACGTGGCTGCCCGCATCTGCGCGGCGGCGGGCCGCCAGGAGACGCTCGTGTCGGAGACGACGCGGAGCTCGCATTCCGGCGACGGCGTGGTGTTCCAGCCGGCGCCCGCGGTCGCGGCCAAGGGCAAGGACGCTCCCGTCGTCGTGCACCGTGTGCTGCCGTCGCGGTGATGGCCCCCTGCCCTACGGGCGTGGATCAGGGGGGTCCGACTCATCCCGCTGGTGTTCCGCCTCGCGTCTGTCCGCGGTCAGGGGCTGTGAAGGTCAGTCATGGCCGCTTCGTCGATCTGTCGTCCGAAAGACGTCGCAGGTTTCGCGGAGTTGCGCCACGTGCGCAGGCGTGTTCCGGCGCGAGTCTTTGTCATCACGGGTCGAGTACCAACGCGACTGGCAGCGAGTTGCCGAAGGTGTTGAAGTCCTTGAAAGTCCAGACGACCTTCTTCTCCGGCGTGACCTCGATGATCTGAGGATTGCCGGGGCCGGCGTGGCAGTTGACGAGCAGTGTGTTGCCGCTCGGCAGCCGTCGTACCTGGGTCACCCAGGCCAGCGTGATTCCTGGCAGGTCGTTCTGTCCAAGCTTCCAGGCGATCTCCCGATCCGGCGTGACCTCGATCACCGAGTGGCCGTTGCCCGTGCCCACAAGCGTGTTTCCGTTCGGCAGTCGCTCAGCCGAGTAGACCTGGTCACCGAAGGCCTCCGGGCCATGACCCGCTTTCCGCGGCGTGTCGAAGAGCGGAACGTCGAAATCCCACACCACCTTCCCCGTCACGTCGTACTCCCGCACCACGCCGTCGTTCTCGTGGGCGACGAGATACGTGCCGGCGGGAGTCTTACGAGCATTGCGGGTGTCGGAATGGGCCGAGGGGGAATCAACGGTCAGAGGGATCTCTCGCATGATCGTGCCGGTGCGGTCCACCTCAATGATTCGGGCCGGGCCCGACTCCACGATCATCGTGGAGCCATCGGAGAGCCGCTGGAATGCGTGCACTTCCACGGGCCGCGAGGCGTTTCCATTCTCCTTGGCGTCGTACTGCCAGACAGGCTTGCGTGTGGCATCGAGTTCGATGATTCGCGTCCAGCCATCCTGGTAGAGGAGGTGGCCATCGGGCAGCAGCTGAAGGTCGTGGATCTGTCGGCAGGGCATCTTCCACTCGATGCGGCCGTCCGCGCCGACGGCGGCCAGCGTCCTCGTCGAATCGTCTGCCGCGATCACGCGCCGGCCGGGGCCCATCTGGGCGGCCGACGGCTGAGCTTCGGCTGGAGTCCCCGCAACGTGGACCGTTGTGCTGTCTCTCTGCTGCGTCCCGTTCACGCCGTCAGGACTGGTCGCGTACCCAATCACATTTCGTACGTCGTGTTCACCGTCGGAGGTCTTGCGGGAGAGACGCCCCGAGTGACTCGTCCGTGCCGACACAGTCGTCATACCGAGCAAGGAAAACACCGCGACGATCGCGATACCGCGCAGTACGCACGGCCTGCCACACGTGTCAGTCGTCGCGCGATCCGTACACGGGGCGGGTGGCTCTTTTGTCATGGCGCGAAATCCTTCATGGGGTTTGCCCAAATGGGCGTCTGCTTCGATGCGTACCTCGCGAGGTGTCTCATGCAACCGTCACTCGGCCCCTTCACGACGGCCGTGGATGTCTTGCCCCATCCGGAGTCCAGGGACCGGGCGGACTCTTTGAAGAGGAGCCTGCCGTACTGGTTGGACGCGTTGCAGGACAGCCTCCGGCCGAGGCGTTGCCGTGCGTTCGACGGCGTTCCGGAAACGGAGGAGTTCGACGTCGGAGAGCGTGGTGACCCGCTCGGTGCCGAATCGCGTGCGGACCTCCACGAGCGAACCGTCGGCCGCCAACGGTGTCACGACATACCGCGACCGGTTGCCTCGAAAGACGGCGGTGTCGAAGCCGGCGTCGCCGTTGATTCGGTCGTTGATGCCGAGCACGATGAGCCGATCATCGCCCTGCGCACCGTGCATCCGATTGTTCTGGCCCTGCCTGCCGCGAAGCGTGTTCGCGGTCGGCCCGCCCCAGATGACCATGTCTGGAATCTGCTGGGCGATGCTGCGGCCCCGCGCATTCCAGGTAATCTGCTGGAAGGCGTCGTCGGCACTGTTGCGAAAGATGTTGAACTGCGAGAAGCCGTCCGCGTCGTAGGCGGGGCTCGTCGTGAGGTCCTTCTTGAGAAACCCATAGCACTTGCGCCAGCCTTTCGGAAGCTCTGCGGACAGGAACTTGCGGCGCACGTCGGCCTGCTCGGTCGCACCCGAGGTCTGCATGATGTACAGACTTCCCCACGCATCGCGGATGAAGTACCGCTCGATCGGCTTTCCGTCCGCATCCTTGGCGAGCCACGTGACGATCGCGTTCTTCGTGTTCGCGGAGTACTTGATCACGCCGGCAGGAGGAGTCGTCGTGAGGGCCGCGGCCTCGTAACCGCTCGCGTAGGGCTCGTCATAGTCATCCGCGTCGAACGGCCAGTTGGCGCTCACGGTCTGGGCGACGAAGAGCCACGTGTACTCGTCCGACGTCGTGATGTACGTCTCCCCGGTCGCCGAATCAGGGCTGGTGAGCACGTCCTGTGAGTCGAACTGCACGTTGCGCGTCGTGTTCTTGATGTATCCCTGCGGCGGGACGTAGTCGGCCCACGCATCCGCCGTCATGGGGTTGGTGCCGCCGGACAGGTAGACCTGCGTCGGGCCGGTGAAGTCCTCTCCCAGATTCCCGAGAAAGGCGATTTCGAATGCCGCCGTCAGGGCGAGACGGGGCTCCAGTGACTCCATCTGGAGCACGGCCCGGCGGCGCCGACGGCCGGTGGCGATACCGGAGGCGTGTCGTCGGACCCCCAGGAAGCGTGTCAGCAGGGAGAGCATGGTCGATATCCTCACGCCTTGGGGGCTGATGGAGCCGTCCGCAGCGCCGAGGGGAGCGCTCGTCAGCCCGCAGCGGGAAGCATAATCCGACCGCGGCCATGCGGCACGGGTGAGCGAGATCGGCTGGATCGTCGGTGAGGCGGTCGTACCCTCTGTTCGTACCCTCCAGTCGTACCTTCTTGGAAGCGGTGCTTCTTCCGGGCCGCGACCCGGTGCCCACCGCCGAGGGGGCGTCGATCAGGGCTGACAGCACGTGCCGCCATGCGAACAGACGTGCCTCCCGGCGGCTTTCTGCACGAGCTCGGCGTGGGCCTTCGGATCGATCGACTCGGCCGCGTCGAGAAACGCGTCGAGGTCGATCCGCCTGCCCGCGCGCCAGGTCCCGAGCACGCGCACGAGCTCCGTCAGTCGGTGCGTGTCGACCGTGAAGGGATCGGCCGAGAGTTCCACGAAATCGGCACACTTGCCGGGCTCGATCGAGCCCACGTCGCGATCGCGACCGATGTGAAACGCCGCATGCCGCGTGTGGGCCAGAAATGCGTCGTGGAGCGTCACCGCCTGGTTGGCGGCATGGACCCTTCCCGATGACGTCCGTCGCGTCACCATCGCCTGCACGTTCAGGAGCGGGAGCGGAGGGCTGACGCAGCCGTCGTTGTGAAACGAGACCGACGCACCGGCCCGGATGGCGTCGCCGGCACGCATCCACTGGCTGCCGATCTCGGGCGCGAACATCGTGCCGTCGAGCAGGTCGCCCCAGTAGATGAACTGGGCCGGCATCAGTGAAGCGACCACTCCGAGCCGCGCCGCCCTCGCGAACTGGTCGCCCCGGGCGCCACCGCAGTGCTCGAGCCTCCAACGATGATCCTTGCCCATGAGGCCATGGGTCGCGAGCGCCCGCTCGTAGGCGTCGAGCACGACATCGAGCCCCACGTCGCCGTTGACGTGAAACGCCATCTGCCAGCCCTGTGGGGCGTGACGGGCGAGAATCACGTCGAGCTGCGCGCGGGGGTAGTTGAGCATCGTCTCCCCGGCGGGCCCGGGCGGAATCCCGGCGCGTCGCGTCGTGGCATTGTCGAGATAGGGAAACGACGCCGCGATCGTGCCCACCCACGGCGAGCCGGCGGCCCAGAGCTTGATGCCCTGCTTCCAGAGCATCTCCTCGGGGATGGGCGTCGTGATCTTCTCGCCACACGTCGGGTCGATCGACATGTGGTAGAGCGCGAGCCGCAGCGGACAGTTTGGCAGACCCGCCAGTGCCACGTACCCGGCGAGCAGCGAGGAATCGAAGGTGTGCTCGGTCGTCGTGGTGACGCCGCCGCGGGCCATCAGGGCATACCAGCGCGCACCCGACAGGAGCGGATGGGGGACGGCCAGCTTCATGACCTTCATCGCGGCCGCCACGATCGCCGCCGTCTCGTAGGCCCGACCGTTCGACGTGCCGTCGGGGTTGCGGCCGAAGCGGGCGCCCACCGGATCTGCCGGCGGCTTCCCCTCGGCCCACCCGTTGAGGGCGATCACCGCGGAGTTGAAGTAGACCTCGTGCCCCGAGTTGTCGATCACGACGGCGGGCCGCCTGGGGAAGAACGCGTCGAGCTGCACGTTGGTCAGCTCCGGTGCACCTTGCAGCAGGCGATCGAGGCCGTTGCAGAGCACCGGCTGTTCCGGCGGCAGTTCGGCGTCGAGCTTCCGCCAGAGCGCCTCGACGTCGGCAAAGGTCGCGTAGCCCCGATGAGGTGAAATCCAATGGGCCGGCTCCTGCGTGACGACGCCACCGAGCAGCGGATGGCTGTGCGGATCGATGAACCCCGGCATGAGGACCGTGTCTCCAAGGTCCTTCACCGCCGCCGTGGGCGCGGCCTGCCGACAGGCCTCGAGCGTGCCCACGGCCGCGATCCGGCCACTCGTGGTGTCGATCGCCACCGCGTCGGCCCGGGCGGCCGAGACGTCCATCGTGATGATGGCCACCGCCTTCAGGACCAGATCCGCCGCCATGTCGCACGCTCCCGGTCAGGACTGGAGAAAAGCCCTGAGTGTAACCGTCCTTTCGCGCGGGTCGCCATGGCCGGCGCGCATCCGTCGCTTTCGCACATACTGTCGGCATGCAGGACACCGTCACAACCGCGATCGCGCGTCACGAGGCCTGGGTGGTTGGCGAGGTGCTCATCGACCGCATCCCGGACGGACGTGGCGGGCGGGTGCAGGTCGTCGGTGGCGGCAGTGCGAATACGGCCAAGGCACTCGCGCGACTGGGCGTCCGTACGTGCTTCATCGACGGGATCTCGACGGATGACCTCGGCATGGCGGCCCGCGCGGAGCTCGCAGCCTCGGGCGTCGATCTTGGTCGATCACGGTGCAGCGAGAAGCCGACGGCGATCGCCGAGGTCACGCTCGACGCCGCAGGCAACGCCCGCTACGTCTTCCGGCTCGACGGCACGGCGACGTTCGATTTCGCGGAGTCCTGGCTGCCCCGCGGCGCACCGGCCGTGCTGCACGTGGGCACGCTCGCGACCATCGTCGCACCCGGCTGCCACGCACTCGAGCGCTGGGCGGCCGGGCTCGACGTCCCGGTCGTCTACGACCCCAACGTCCGGCCCAGCGTTCTCGGCGACCGCGGTCGCTATCGGGAGATCGTCGAGCGCTGGATCGCGATCAGCGACGTCGTGAAGCTCTCCGTGGACGACCTGCGCTGGCTTTACCCGGAGTGCCACGACGTGCCCGGGGATGTCGGCGTCGCACGGGCGATGCTCGCGCAGGGCCCGTCGCTCGTCGTCATCACGCGCGGGGAAGCGGGACTCGTGGGTATCTCGTCGGATCGCGTGATCGACGTGCCCGCGGTCACAACGGCCGTGGTCGATACCGTGGGAGCCGGTGACACGGTCGGCGCTGTCCTGCTCGAGGCGATCGTCGCCCATGGCCTTGCCGGCCTGTGCGGACCGCGGCTCGAGGAGACCCTCCGCCGCGCGGCGCTCGCGGCCGCCCTCACCTGCACCCGTGCCGGCGCGCAGCCGCCATGGGCGGATGAACTTCGCTCTGCGACAGGGTCCCTCCCGCACCCCGTCTGACGGCACGTCAGGAACCCGACCCGTGCAGGACGTTCCCGACGACAGTCACGGCAGAAGTCGTCGGCCTGTGGTGCTTCGGTCCTTGAGTGCGACGCCGGTCGCGCCGATGCGCCGCGCCTCACCCAGCACCCACCAGAGTCGGGCGGCCGCCGCGCTCGCTGCGAGGCCGTGGGGATGAATATTGGAGAGGCAGTTGCGGTCGGCATCGGTGCGGACGGCGCTTGGGTCGCGAGTGACGTAGATGCCGAGGCTGTCCTGGCATGACATGCCCGGCCGCTCCCCGATGAGGACCGCCACGTGCCGCGCGCCGACGACCTCGCCGATCTCGTCGCCGACCGCCACGCGGGCCTGGGTTGCCACCACGATCGGCCCGAGCTGCCAGTCGGTCGGTCGCATCGCGAGGATGGCTGCCACCACCGGGACGGCGTGGCGGGCGACGGCCGTCGTGGAGAGGCCGTCGGCCACCACGAGCACGAGGTCGGAGCCGTTGTGCTCCCGCGCGCACTTCTCCAGTCGGCGGCGGCTTTCGTTGGCCAGACGGCGACCGAGGTCGGGACGCAGAAGGTAACTCGCACGGTCCGCCGCAGCCGACGAGAGGACGAGCGGTGTCTCCGGTGCGATCAGCGGTGCGAGTTCGTCG
>JBJTBO010000259.1:0-5194 GCA_046091445.1 Planctomycetaceae bacterium
GGTGTGGCGGCCGGTCAGCGACGAGCCGAGTTCGCCCGAGAGCAGATGGGCGTTGGATCCGGTGACGACGAACCGTCGGCCGCACGGGCGGTCGAGCTGCGAGCGGAGCCAACGGTGCCAGCCGTCGACCCACTGGATCTCATCGAGGAGGTAGGTGCAGTCGGGGCCGCGTTCACCCTCGAAGGCTTCGACCATGAGGTCAAGCGTGGTGTGATCGAGCGCCGGGGCGAGCCGGGGATCCTCGAAATTGATGAACAGGCAGCGGCTGCGGTCGAGCGCATAGTGGTCGACGAGCTGCCGGAGGAGCGTCGATTTTCCGCAGCGGCGCACCCCTTGGATGATCAGGGCGACGTCGGGCCGAAGCGCGGAGGGGAGCACGACTGAACGGGGCACCGTGGGCTCGGGTGGGGCGTCCCAGTGGCTCCAATCAGCGGCGATTCGCAGGAATTCAGTCGATTCCATAGAGTGTCGAGTTTACTCGACACTTGTCGTGGTGTCCAGTTTGGTCGACGGGCGGTCGCCACTGCGCGCCTCAGCCACTGAGACGAACCGCCCCGCGAACCTGTCGCACCACCGGGCCGTGTCGATGTCGTCCGCCGCCCATGCCGCGACCTGTGCCGGGGAGTAGTCCCGACGGTTGACCCGGCGGATGGTGTCCCGAAACAGGGCCAGCAGCGCGGGAGCGTCGTCCGGTCGGTACGGCCGCAGCGTCACCATCCGAAGCGATCCATTGCCGAACGATGGCGATCAGCGGCTCGCGACCAAGGGATGATCCATGCCGCCCGAGTTTATCGCGAGTCCGGTGGATCGCCCTGGCAGGCCGGGAAGGCTTGCAACTCCACATCCGGCAAGCACTCCCAGAGCGAATCCGCCGAATCGTGAGCACGCAAGGCCTCGAGGACTGCAGGCACAGGATCCGCGTAGATGCCCGGCAGATCTGCCTCGCCCGGTACTGCGATGGGAAAGGCCAGCTGCTCGACTGGCGGAGCAAACCGCGCTGCGACATCGCTGCGATTGCCCCGAGGATCGACGCGACACCAGCCGTGCACGGGCAGGTAAACGGCATTCAGGCCATGGAGCGAGAACTGGGCGAAATGGCCATCCCTGCTCAGGCGCTGATAGCAAAGCCCTGCAGGAATGCCATTCGCTCGAAGGGCCGCCTGGTTATATCCGCTCTTGCCACGCCGATGGATCGCGGCCACCGAACATGATCGCGAAGACCACGATCATCTCGCCCTCGATACGGTAGTGGATGACGTACGGGAAGCGGCGGATGCGGAGGGATCGTACTCCATAAGCATCAACGCCAACCCACTCCGGATTGCGCTGAATCCGCGCAAGGGCCTAGGAACACTCGACGACGAAGTCCGAGCCGAGCCCAGCGGACCGCTCCTCGTACCACCTGCGACCAGCATCGAGATCCGCGACGACTTCGGGGCGATACCGAAGTACGAACTTCATCGACCATCACGCAGACGATCAAGAACCTCGTCCCACGTCAGCAACTGCTCGGGCGACCGCTCATGAGCAGCGATCCGCCGCTGCAGCTCCGCCCTCTGTTCGGGAGAAATCTCGACGGGCGAGTCCGCCGGAATGCTGTCCCACAACGACTCAACCACGCGCAGCCGATCATGAATCGGCAGGGCCGTCAGTTCGGTAAGAGTTTGGGCTATGTCGATCATGACCGCATGCTACCACAGACATAAATTGTATTTATGCGGTCCGTATAACCACCCGGCTCTGCGTGATAACGCCGCCGTCGACAGCACTGAACCGCCGCTGGAGATCGGCCCCCGCACGGTAGACCTCAAGCATCGCCGCGGGCTCTCCTGAACCACCGCTGCTGCTCGATCAAGCCGGAACTCGGCCGCGGCTTGCGGGGCTCCGCGCGGTAGTCGGCAGGGCCGGTGAGCAGGACGAGCGCCTTGCGGCCGTCGATCGCGCGCAGCGCCTCGCGGCGCACCCGTTCGAGCTCCACTTCGGCGGATCGCCATGCCCTCATCCACTCGACCGCATTCGTCGCCATGATCCGCTCCTCTCCTGCTCGTGCCAGCGGGATTTTACCCTGCTTTCGCACGCCGGCTGGACAGCTATTTCGGCAGCGCAGCGGACGGACGCTGCATGCCGCGGGCCCTGCTCTTGACGAGCTGCTTGAACGCCGCGTTCGACGTCACGAGCCTGCCCGCCTGCACGTCCTCGTCGCGGAATCGTGCGAAAAGAATCTCGGCAGCGCCGCCGCGATCGCGGTCGTAGTGCACGTAGACGTCGCCGTTCGGGGCCTGAGCGATGTCGGGATAGGAGACGCCGGCTCGCTCGTCGAGCAGAAGCCCCTTTGACCAGGTCTTTCCATCGTCGCTCGAGAGAAAGGCGGTCAGCTCCTTGCGGACTCCCCAGTCCTGCGGCCCCGTTCGCTCCGGAGACGTGGCCATCTCCTGGCCGTGCTTGACGAGCAGGAGACTCCCCGAAGCGAGCCGGCGGAACACCGCCTTGCTGTTGACGTGCGCGAAGAAGGTCGACTGCGGGTCCCAGGTGACGCCGCCGTCCCGCGAAAAACTCTGAAACGCCTCCCGCATGCCCCGCGAGAGCATCCAGAGCCGGCCGTCGGCCAGCTCGACCACGGAGTGCTCGTTGAAGCAGCTGTCCTTGAAGATGATGCCGCCGCGGTGCCGCCAGCTTGCCCCCTCGTCGTCGGAGACGAAGACGTTGGCCCCGCGGACGGCGTCGAGCTCGTGGTAGCGGTCGGCGTAGGGTTTGTCGATGTGCCACCGCTCCCAGAGCGACACTGGCAGGATCCATTCGCCGTTCCGGCGGACGATCGGCTTGTTGAGCGACGCCCCGTAGCCGACGAGCACCGGCTCGGTCCAGACGGGCTGCTCCGCATCGGGATCGTCGCAGCGGACGAACCAGTTGGTGCAACTGCCGTCGAACATGCCGCACGACTGGTGGAAGAAGAGCCAGAGCCGCCCCTGCGGATCGCACCAGAACGACCCCAGCCGCGTCCCCATCCTCAGACCATGCGCCTGCGGATCGATCACGAACACGGGGTTCCGCCACGACGCTCCCGAATCGTCACTGAAGCTTGCCAGCAGATACGCGTTGGGCCCATCCTGCCCGCCAGCCCAGCAGGTCCAGAGCCGGCCCTTCTGCGTCGATTCCATGCTCGCGGCCATCGCAAAGGGCAGATACTTCTCGGCATACGCCGGAAACGGGTCGAGAATGAGCTGTGGTCGCACGTGGATGCTGTTGAGCAGATCCTGCGTCACCGTCACGACCGGCGACTGCGGGTCGGCGGCGGACAGGGCGGCCGGCGTGACGACGCATGCGAGGGCGGCGATGCAGGAGATTTCCGCCGGCAGGCATCTGGTCATCGTGTGGCTCCTCCCTCGAGATGCAGTTCCACCTTCTCGATCGTGACCGGCTTCGAGGCGGGAAACGGGCCGGTGCGCTGGACGGAGATCGCGAGCTCGTTCGCGCCGCGTTTCAGGGACTCGACGGGCACCGCGAGTTCGACCCGGGTGAGTTGCTGAGTGGCGAGGTTCTTCACGAGGTTTCCTGGGGTCACGGTCTCCGGCTGCGGCAGCGGCGAGAAAATGCGGGCATCCTTCCACTGCGGGTCGACGAGGCTGCGCGTCAGGCCTGAGCCATTGAAACGGACGGCGACATCGTCTCCCTCCACGTGGTTGAAGAGCACGAGCCGCAGCGTGGCCGCGGTACCGGGCTCGACGGGCTCCCAGAGGGGCAGCGTGAGCATGCAAGGCGTGCCGTCGTACCGCAGGGTCACCGGCAGCTGGGCGTGGCTGTTCGCCGAGCCGTGGCCTTCGTTGTGTGCGTAGCCGCCGCGACGATCGAGGGCGTGGTAGCGCGGCTTGCCCGCGATGGTGGCGAGGCTGCCGCAGGTCGTCAGGATCCGCGGGTCGTACGTGGCCTGCTGGGACAGCCCGAGTCGTGCCGCATGCTCGGCGGAGCCGGCTGGGTTGTTGAAGATGCCGACGCCGTCGGCAGCCTGATGCAGGTAGTTTCCGAAGACACCGCACAAGAGGTCGAGCGACTGGTCGCCGAAGTAGCCGTCGGTCGCATGGAAGCAGTCGAAGCTGGGCAGCAGCTTCACCGGCGCCCCGGCCACGGCCGTGCGGAACGATGCGACGTCGACATTGATCGTGCGGGTACCGATGACGAGCACGTCCACGAGCCCCTCCGTCGCCCATGTCTCGATGTCGAGCCCGTCGGTGTGGCAGCCCTCGACGGAGTCGGGCACCCGCGCGGCGAGCAGGAAGGGGCGACCACGTTTCGCGGCCCGTGCCTGGAGCATCCCCCTCACGTCGCGCATGAAGCTCGAGAGGTGCTGCCGGTTCTCCCACTGCCTGCCCGGCGGCAGATGAGGCGTGTGGCGGAGGAAGTCGAGATGCACGCCGTCGAAGTCGTACTGCTCGGCCACCTCGCGGACAATCGAGAGCCGATAGTCGCGAACCTCCTTGACGGCGTAGTTCCAGAATCCCTGCCACCACCACGAGCGGATGAGCCAGTCGGGATGGGCTTTCTTCGTCGGGTTGCGCTCCTTGAAGTCGGCGTAGCGGCCCGGCTCGTAGGCTGCGAGGTCACCCCGCTCGACCTCGTTCATCCGCAGTCCCCACCAGATCTCCTTGCCCCGTGCGTGTCCGTTCCGGATCAGCGCGTCGAAGTAGTCCAGCCCCTCCGCCCGCCACTTTACGAGCCCCGGATGCTCGATCGGCCGCAGGATCCTGCTGCGATAATGTGCGACGCCCTCGTTCGAGACGTCGATGCAGATCGCATCGAGCTGGCTGCCTGGCATGTCGGCGAAGTCGAACACGTAGCCCATGAGGGGCTCCATGTCCGCACCGAAGCCTCCCTTGAGCTGGATGTCGGCCGCGGGGTCATACTGGAAGAAAATCCGCCGTTGGCGATTCACGGCAGCTTGATGCGCGGCCGAGAGCGTGAACTCCTCCGCCCCAAGCCCGGTCGGCGCGGCGAGCAGGAGGGCGGTGATGACGAGGCGGGCGATTCGCATGGCTCAAAGTCCCGGTGGCACGAGGGGCTGCGACTCGTAGAGGATCACTCCGCCGCGGGCGATGATCTGCCGCTGTACGGCGGGCACATCGACCGATCTCGGGTGCGCGTGCGCGTCGATCGCGGTCTTCGCCGCGATGCCGCAGGCCTCGCCGAGGGCCATGAAGAC
>JBJTBO010000260.1:0-2320 GCA_046091445.1 Planctomycetaceae bacterium
CGGGATCGCAGGTTTCGCGAACTCCCGCACGGCCTCGTGCCGTGCGGGAGTTTTGCATTGAGGGGTCGTCCGCGGGGCGTGGTCTCCGGCTGACGGTCGTCGAGCGTGTGGGCTCGGGGGGCGGCAAAAGTCTCCTCACTCCCGTCCGCGGCGGCCGCTCGCTCGGGAAGCGTTCGCCGACCCCCCTCGCGGGTCGTCCGCGGGGCGTGGTTGACCGCCGCACGGACCGCGGATGCGCTCTACGCTTGTCGCGAGGAACTCTCGGCATGACGCTCCCGCCCGCCACACTGCGTGATCCGTCCGTGCACCGCGCGCCGTCGCACGCGTGGCGGCTCGTGGTGTCGCTTGCGATCGGGGGCTACCTGGCCGCCGTCGTCATGCCGCCCCTCGCCGGACCTCCGCCGGCGAGCGAACTGGCGGGAGCGATGATGCAGCCGCTCAGGCCGCTCGTGGGCCTCCTGCACCTCGGACACGGCTACCGCTTCTTCGCGCCCAATCCCGGTCCGGGGCACTCGATCCGCTGGACGCTCGTGCGGGCTGACGGTGTCACGCTGACCGGTTCGATTCCCGACGCGGTGACGGATCGCCCCCGGCTGCTCTATCACCGGCGGTTCATGGTGAGTGAGAAAATCGCCACGCTCGTCCCCCCACCCGATGCGCCGGCGGACGTGCGCGACGCGGCCAAGCGAGATTGGGGGCCGCTCGTCCGGGGCGTGGCGACGAACGTGCTGCGGACGCATGGCGACGGACGACTCAGCCTGGAACTCGTGGAGCACTCCCTCCCGGCTCCTGACGAGGTGCTCGCCGGCGCCGTCGAGCCGGACGTCGTCACGCCGCTCGGCGTCTACGAGAGGCGGCGGGAGGTGGGCCGATGATCCCGGGCATGGACGACGGGCAGACCGGGCGGGCGGAACGCGGCTGGTGCGGCGAGTGGATCGCCGCCTGGGACCGCTTCTTCTTCACGCCCGCCGACCCGCTTCCGCTCGCGCTGATCCGCATCTGCACCGGCCTCCTGCTCGCGTGGTCGAGCGCCGTCTGGCTGCTCGACATCGACGCGTTCTTCGGCGTCGAGGGCTGGCTGGCTCCCCACGAGGTGTGGCGGATGAACGACCAGCCGTGGCAGTGGAGTCTCTACTTCGCCGCATGGTCGCCGACCGCGATGCGGGTCGTCGCCGGTGTCACGCTCGTCGCCGCGATCCTGCTCACCGTCGGACTCGCAACGCCGCTCGCGGCGGTCACGGCGGCCGTCGGGTTCATCAGCGCGGCGAATCGCGCGCCGCTCAACGTCTTCGGCTTCGACGACACGCTCGGCCTGCTGCTGCTGCCGCTCGTGATCGGTCCGTCGGGGGCCCGGCTGTCGATCGACGGCCTGCTGGCGGCAGGGCTGCCGGGTGCGCGGCTGGAGGGAGCCCCGTCGGTGCGGGCCAACGTGGCCCTGCGGCTGATCCAGCTGCACCTCTGCGTGGTCTATTTCTTCTCGGGCTGCGGCAAGCTGCTCGGGGCGAGCTGGTGGGACGGCACCGCGCTCTGGGGCGCCGTGGCCAACGGCCAGTATCGGACGCTCGACCTGACCGGCCTGGCGCGGCATCCGCTGCTGACCAACGCCCTCACCCTCGGCACGCTGTTCTGGGAGGTCGCCTACCCGGCGATCGTCTGGCCCCGGCTGACCCGCCGCGTCGCGCTGGGCATGGCGGTCGCGGTGCACTTGGGGATTGGCGTCGCGATGGGCATGATGGAGTTCGGTCTGGCCATGATCACCGCCAACCTCGCCTTCCTCTCCGCTCCCGTCATCGCGGCGTCGCTGGCCGTCGTGACGGGAGGCCGCCTCGAGTCGTCCAGTTCCGGAACGTCGTTCCGGTCGTCCGCCCGCATGTCGCCGGGCATGCCTCCGCGTCAGGGAACCCAGGCTCATCCATGATCGATACGCTCGCCGTCGTCGGCGCCCCCGGCGCCGTGGGACGGATCATCGTCGAACTCCTGCTCGCGAGGCAGTTTCCCGCCCGCCGGATCCGGCTGCTGGCTTCCGAGCGGTCCGCCGGTCGCCCGCTCGAGGTGGCCGGCGCCCGTCTCGACGTGGAGGTGCTGCGGCCCGACTCCTTCGTCGGCGTCGACGTCGCCATCGGCAGCACGCCGGACGAGGTCGCCGCGGAGTTCGTGCCCTGGGCCGTCGGGCGCGGCACGGTGGTCATCGACGAGAGCGCCTTCTTCCGCATGCGCGCCGACGTGCCGCTCGTCATCCCCGAGGTCAATCCCGAGGCCATCGCCTCCCATCGTGGCATCATCGCCAGTCCCAACTGCTCGACGACGCAGATGGTCATGG
>JBJTBO010000261.1:0-19978 GCA_046091445.1 Planctomycetaceae bacterium
GTCGAGCGCGTCGTACGCCGCCGGCTGCCGGTCCGTGGCCCGCTGGAGGGCGTCGATCCGCGCGAGGATGTCCTGCCTGCGCGCGATCCGCTCCGGGCCGACGCCCGAGGGCGGCGTGATGTCGCGCACGTCGAAGGTGGCCGCGGCGGGGTCGGCGAGCATCTCGAACGGGTTGTGCTCGAGCCCGAGGATTCCGGCCGTCCCACCGCCATTGACCCGGGACACGTTGGCGCCGAGCTGGAAGAACGGCGGCAGCGCCGTCCTGTATCCCTTCGTGTAGCTCACGACGGAACCGAAGCAGGGATAGTGGACGGCCGGATTGGGCCGACGCCCTGACATCACCCACTGGTCGGCGAAGCCGTGCGATCCGTTCTGCGGATTCCATCCGCGCAGCAGCGCAAACCGCTTCTGCTCCGCCGCCATCCGCGGCACGATCTCCGTGAAGTGCACGCCCGGGGTGGCTGTGGCGATCGTGCCGAACTCCCCCCGCACGTTCACCGGCGCGAGCGGCTTCGGGTCGAACGTGTCGTGGTGGCTCGTGCCACCGAGCGTCCAGAGGAGGATGCAGTTGATGTCATCGGCGGCGCGGCCGGTGGCGGCGGCGGCCCGCGCACGGGCCTCGAGCACGAGCGGCAGCGACACGCCGAGCCCGGCGAGTCCACCGATGTGCATCGCCCGGCGTCGCGACACGCGCGCCGCAACGCCACGGGACGTGGACTCGATTTCCGCGAGAGCCTCTGGGCGGGCGCGAACGCGGAAGCCGGAGTATGGATGGGGCTGCATGGTGGAACATCCTCCTTCGCCAAGACGCAGCAGGCTCGCGGGAAACGCGAGTGTAACGCGGTGAAGATCGTGTTAGAATATCGGTCCGCGACGTGCAAATCCTCCTTCCTGCACGGCACATTCCCGTCCGAAACGAACCGGACGCCCGGAGTCATGCGTGACCATCATGCGTGATCGTGCAAAACTCTCCCGGTCGTGGCAGTCCCCTCGTCCCACCAGGTCGATCGTGACGGCCGTGGCGCTGTCGCTCGGGGCAGCGGTCATGCCGCCGAGGTTCGCGGCCGTGCGTGGCGTGGGCCATGCCGCCGAGCCCGCACCGATGCTCGCGGTCGACCCTGGTGAGATCCGTCTGCACGGGCCGTTCGATCGCATCCAGCTGCTGGTCCGGCAGCCCGAGGCCGACGGCTCGGTCGGGGCACGTGCGGAGGATCGTACGCGCGACGCGGCCTACGTCGTCGAGCCGGCCGACCTCGCGTCCATCGACGCCGCCGGACTCGTCGGCGGACGACGCGACGGCACCGGAACACTCACCGCGACGGTCGCGGACCGCTCCGTGACGGTGCCCGTATCCGTGTCCGGGATCACGTCGCCACCGACGATCGATTTTCTGCGCGATGTGCGGCCGGTTCTCACGAAGGCTGGGTGCGCCGCCGGCGCCTGCCATGCCGCGCAGCATGGCCAGGGCGGCTTCAAGCTCTCGGTCTTCGGGCATGATCCCGTGGCCGACCACGACGCCATTGCCCTCGCCGGTCGTGGCCGGCGCGTGCATCGCGCGCATCCCGCCGGCAGCCTGCTTCTCGAAAAGCCCACGATGGCGGTGTCCCATGGCGGGGGCCAGCGGCTCGCACCCGGCTCGGTGGAACATCGCCTGCTCGAGGGCTGGATCGCCGCCGGCTGCCCACGCCCGAGCGACCCACAGCTCGCCGTCACCTCCCTCTCCATCCACCCGCCGCAGCGCATCGGACAGCCCGGCCTCACCCAGCAGTACCGCGTGGTCGCCGGGTACTCCGACGGAACGTCGCGTGACGTGACGGCGCTCGGCACGTTCGAATCGATCGACGACGGCGTCGTCCAGGTTTCGCGCTCCGGCCTCGCGACCGCGGTCGGCCGTGGGCAGGCGGCCCTGATGGTGCGCTACGAGGGACGCGTGGCGACGAGCATCGTCGTCGTTCCCTTCACCGACATGGCGACTCCGACCATTGTCTCGGCCGCACCGCCCATGCACGCGCTCCCGTGGGGCGACGGCCTCACCGGACCGATCGACGCCCCCGCGGCGGAACAGCTCTCCGCGGTCGGCCTCGTGCCGTCGCCCCCGTGTGACGACGCGACGTTCATCCGCCGCGCGTTCCTCGATGCCATCGGAGGCCTGCCCGCGCCGGAGACGGTCGAGGCGTTTCTGGCGTCGAGTGACGCGGACAAGCGCGCGCGGCTCGTGGACCGTCTGCTCGGCCTCACCGGCGACCCCGCGCAGGACGTCCATGACGATCGCTACGCGGCGTTCTGGACGCTCCGCTGGTCGGACCTCCTGCGGAATTCGAGCGCGACCATCGGGCCGCAGGGGATGTGGGCGCTGCACAACTGGCTACGGGAGTCGTTCAGGGTCAACACGCCATACGACCGGATGGTGCGTGACCTCATCACGGCCCGCGGCTCGATCTACTCCAACGGCCCGGCCAACTACTTCCGCGTCTATGGCGACGTGCCCACGCAGACCGAGGCGACGAGTCAGCTCTTCCTGGGCCTGCGGCTCGACTGCGCGAAATGCCATCAGCATCCCTTCGAAAGCCTCAGCCAGGCCGACTACTACGGCATGGCGGCCTTCTTCGCACGGGTGTCGTCGAAGGCGAGCGAGGACTTCGGGATCTTCGGTCGCGACATGGTCGTGATGGTCGGCCAGTCGGGCGAGTCGACCCACCCCCGCACCGGGGCGCGGCTGCCGCCGACACCGCTCGGCGGGGAGCCGACCGACCATCCGCTCGACCGGCGCGTGCCGCTCGCGGAATGGCTCACGTCACCCGACAATCCGGCCTTCGCCCGGGCGATCGTCAACCGCTACGTGGGCTGGCTGCTCGGCCGCGGGCTCGTCCATCCGGTGGACGACATGCGCAGCACGAACCCGCCGAGCAATGAGCGGATGCTCGACGAACTGGCCCGTGACTTCGTCGCCCATGGGCACGACCTCAAGCACCTGCTCCGCACGATCATGAGGAGTCGTCTCTACGGGCTCTCGTCGCAGCCGACGGCGGAGAACGCCGACGACCGGCGATTCTACAGCCACTTTTCCGTGCGGCGGCTCGAGGCCGAGCCGCTGCTCGATTGCATCGCCGACGCGACCGGCGTGCCCACGAAGTTCAAGGACGTCCCGGCGGGCACGCGGGCGGTCGAACTCCCCGACGCCGAGTATCCCGACCACTTCCTCGTCACTTTCGCGAAGCCCCGCCGCGTGAGCGTGTGCGAGTGCGAGCGCGCCCGCGATCCGAACCTCGCCCAGTCGCTGCACACGCTCAACGGCGAGACGATCGCGACGAAGGTGGCAGCGCCGACAGGCCGGCTGGCGAAGCTGCTCGCGGGCGGGGCCGATCACGAGGCGATCATCCGCCAGCTCTATCTCGCCTCGCTCTGCCGGATGCCCACCGACGCGGAGACGGCGGCGACTCGCGACATCGTCACGGCATCCCCGACGCGCGCCGAGGGGTACGAGGACATCTTTTGGGCGCTGCTCAACTCGAAGCAGTTCCTGTTCGTGCACTGATGCCCGTGCGGAACCACGCGGTGTCACGAGGAGCCCCTTCCATGCCGTTCGATCATCGGCGACGACACCGCGAGGGGGTCTGGGACATGCGTGCGGCCGCGGCGGTGCTGGTCGCCGTCACGAGCGCGGTCATGCCGGAGGCGGACGCCCAGACCGCCTACCCCATGCTCATGAGCCTCACGCCGACCGCCCTCCAGGCAGGCACGAGCGGCACCGCCACGATCGCGTCGCGCTACGCCCTCGACGGGGCGACCGCGGTGCTCGTGTCCGGCGCCGGCGTCACGGGAAGCGTCGTGCCCGACGCGCCGCCCGCGGACGCGAAAGCGGCGGAGACGAAGGCGGGGGGGACGCCGAAGCCGAGGGAGTCGCTCGGGGTCACGTTCGCGGCTGTCGCCGACGCCGTTCCCGGCGTGCGGGACGTGCGCGTGGTCACGCCCCTGGGCGTCAGCACCGTGGGCCAGCTCCTGGTCGTCCGCGACCCGGTCGTCGTCGAGACACCACCCGCGGCCACACCGCCGGCCGACGGTGCCGCGGGAGCCGGGCATCAGGAGGTGACGCTGCCGGCCGCCGTTTGCGGCACGATCGCCAAGGCCGAGGAGGTCGACCGGTATCGCTTTCACGTCGAGTCGGGCGCGGCGCTCGGCTTCCACGTCTGGTGCATGCGGCTCGAGGATCGCGTGCACGACCTCCAGCAGCACGCCGATCCGATCCTCGTGGTGCGGGATGCCCGCGGGTCGGTCGTTGCGGCGAGCGACAACGAGTTCAGCGGTGACCCGGCCCTGTGGCACACGTTCGCGGAGGGGGGGGAGCACACGCTCGAAATCCGCGACGTGCGCTATCTCGGCAATGTGCACTGGACCTACTGCATCGAGATCTCGGCCCGGCCGATCGTGCGGACGGTCTTCCCCGCCGCGGTCGCAGGCCGGGCGATCCCCCCGCTCGCCCCGCTCGGCATCGGAGCGGATGCGAGCCTCACCGCGCGGGTGCCGGGGCCCGCACCCGGACCGGACGGCCTGCAGGAGGTGACGCTCACCGTCGATCGACTTGGCACGCAGCGGCAGCGACTCATGCTCGTCGACGGTGCGGTGGCCGGCGAGGTCTCGGGAGACAACGACACGCCGGAGACCGCCGCGACGCTCGCCGTCCCGACCGTGCTCAACGGCATGCTCGATCGGGAGGGGGATGTCGACTGCTTCGCCTTCGAGGCCCGCAAGGGGCAGCAGCTCGACATCGAGGTGTTTGCCGCCCGGCTCGGGGCGTCCGTCGACGCCCACCTGCGCGTCCTCGACGACAAGGGGCGGCAGCTGGCCCTGTCCGACGACATCACCGTCGGCAAGCGCAAGGTCACCGATGCGGCGATCGAGTCGTGGACCGCCCCGGCCGACGGCCGCTACGTGCTCGAGGTGCGGGACCTGCACCTGCGCGGGGGCGACACCTTCGTCTACGCGCTGGAGGTGCGCGAGAGCAGTCCGTGGTTCGAGCTCTTCGCCGACACCGACAAGACGCTCATCGCCCCGGGCACCACCGGGGTGCTCTTCGTCCGAGCCGTGCGGCGGAACGGCTTCAACGGCGCGATCCAGCTGGCCGTGGACGGCCTGCCTGCCGGAGTGACGGCCTCGTGCGGCCGCATCCTTCCCGGCAAGGGACAGGATGGCTGCATCGTCTTCCAGGCGGCCACCGACGCGCAACCGCTGGCGGCGCCGATCAGAATCCTCGGGAGCGGACGCCAGGAGGGGGATGAGTCGGCACCGGAACGCACCGCCGACGCCGTGGTCTACCAGGAAACATATTTGCCCGGCGGGGGCCGCGGTCACTGGCCGGTCGAGTCGCACGTCGTCGCGGTCTCGAAGCCGGCCGACATCCGGCGCGTGACCGTGGGCGAGACGGCGGTGCGGCTGGCACCGGGCGGGAGCACGACGCTCGACATCGAGATCGAGCGGGCCGAGGGGTTCACCGCCAACGTGCTGCTCGAGGTGACCTACGCCCACCTCGGCGGCGTGTTCGGCAACTCGCTGCCCGAGGGTGTCTCCGTGGACGCCTCGAAGAGCGAGACGCTCCTCACCGGGGGCAAGACGAAGGGGCGGATCGTGCTCCAGGCCGCCGCGAACGCGCCGGAGGCTCCCGAGCAGCAGTTCGTCGTCATGGCGAACGTCTCGCTCAACTTCGTGATGAAGCGCACCTACGGCAGTCAGCCGCTGTCGATCACGCTCGCCAAGTGACGCGGTCACCGTCGGCTGCCGCCCACAAGCACGTGACCGCGTCATGACAGCCACACCCGCCGCGGCGTCCCACCTCAACGATCCGGTCATCCGGCACATGCGGACCGACCCGGCCCGCCTGCTCGTGCATCAGACCGTGGGTGACGCGATCGCCTCGGCACGGTCGTCACCCCCGGGCGGACGCATCATCTACTTCTACGTCGTCGACGAATCGGGCCGCCTCGAGGGCGTCGTGCCGACGCGGCGGCTCCTCCTGAGCGCCGACGCGACGCCACTGGCCGATGTCATGGTGCGGAAGGTGATCGGCATCCCCGCCTCGGCCACCGTGCTCGAGGCCTGCGAGTTCTTCCTGCTCCACCGGCTGCTCGCCTTTCCCGTGCTCGACGACGAGCGGCGACTCCTCGGCGTGGTCGACGTCGATCTCTACACCGAGGAGCTCGCCGACCTCGACCGCCGCGAGGACACCGACGACCTCTTCCAGCTCATCGGCGTGCACTACCAGGACTCGCAGCAGGCCTCCCCCCTCGCCGCCTTCCGCGGCCGCTTCCCCTGGCTCGTGGCGAACATCGTCGGCGGCATCGTGGCGGCCATCCTCTCCGGCGTGTTCGAGGCCGAACTCCGTCAGACGGTGTCGCTCGCGCTCTTCATCCCAGTCGTGCTCGCCCTCGCGGAGAGCGTGAGCATCCAATCGGTGAGCCTCGCGCTTCAGATGCTCCACGGCCGTCAGCCGACGCTCGCGGGGATCGCCCGCACCATCCGCGTGGAGACGGCCACCGGCGCGCTGTTGGGCCTCGCCAGCGCCGTGGCCGTCGCAGCCGTCGCACTCGTGTGGCTCCGCGATCCGACGCTCGGCGCGTGCATCCTCGGCGGCATCACCGGCGGCGTGACGGTGGCGGCGGTCATCGGCGCCGCGATGCCCATCATCCTCCGGTTCTTCGACCGAGAGCCGCAGGTGGCAGCCGGTCCGATCGCCCTGGCCGCCCCCGACATGGCCACGCTGACGATCTATTTTTCGGTCGCGCGGTGGCTGCTCGGCTGAGCGTCGCGACCCGCATGCACCCTGCCGCCCTGCCCCCGGACGACCTGCTTCGCGACTGCGACGAGTCGCGCACCCGTCGCGGCGGCCCGGGAGGGCAGCATCGCAACAAGGTCGAGACGGCCGTCGTGCTCGTGCATCGCCCGACCGGCATCGTGGCCGAGGCCTCCGAGCGCCGGTCGCAGGCGGAGAATCGCGCGGCTGCGATCCGCAGGCTGCGTGTGCGGCTGGCGCTCGAGCACCGCACGGCCCCCGCGGCGGAGCCCTCGGTCCTCTGGCGCAGCCGGTCGCACGGCGGCAGACTCGCCGTGGCCACCGACCACGACGACTACCCCGCGCTCATCGCCGAGGCGCTCGACCGGCTCGAGGCGGCCGGCGGACGCGTCGCGCCCGTCGCCACCCTGCTCGGCGTGTCCACGTCGCAGTTCGTGGGCCTCTTTCGCCAGGTCCCCGCCGCGTGGTCGACGCTCAACGACACGCGGCGACGCCACGGCATCGCTCCGCTCAGGTGACGGGCGCGATCCTGCCGCCACCGCACGGAGCGCGATGCAGACGCAGGTCACGGCCGCGGCCCGACTTGGCCGTCACGCTGGAATGCCTGCCAGTCGGCGGCGTAGGCGGCGTTGATGAGCCACGACGCCCCGGAGCGATCGCCCGTGAAGTCGGCGTACGGTGCGACCTCGAGGGTCTGGTAGCCGCCGCTGACAGCGTCCCAGTTCGCGCCGAGGTGGCCCTGGTCCACCGCCAGTTCGACGAGCCGCACCGGCCCCGGACGGGGATCGGCCTCCGGGGGCACGCGCGCGGCGAACGAGTGGCGGAGGAACGACAAGACGAGCGGCCATGTCTTCTCGCCGGGACCGTGACCGGTCTTCGGCTCCACGGCCATGTTCCAGACGGCGTCGTGCCGGCGACGGATCGTCGGCACCACGGCGAGGTTTTCCTCGCGCGAGGGCCGGGCGAGAAAATGGTCGTCCTCCCCGAAGATCACGAGGCCCGGCACCCGCGCCGCCCGCGGCTGATAGACCTGGAACGTGATGCCGGGGCGCATCGACACCCAGCCCCAGACGCGGTCGGGCTCCCGCGCCGCGAAGACCGCCGAGAAGCCCGTGCCGTTCGAGTGGCCGTAGAGGAAAAGCGGGGCGTGTTCGAGCTCGGGATGCCCGCTCGTCGCGGCGAACGCTTGCAGGCGCTCGGCGAGAAGACCGTGCGGCCAGAAGCCGCGCTGCACGGGATTGCCGATGAACGCGACCAGGGCCAGCTGCAGCTCACAGGCGAGCGCGCGGAGGTCGCGGCGCCGGAAGAGACTCTCGCCGCTGCCGTGGCCGGACATGACGACGATGCCCTTCACGACCGGCACATCGTCCGGCAGCCACAGGTCGAACCGCACCTCCTCGCGCGATCCCTCCCCCTTCGTCCGCACGGCCTCGTGCCACTGTGCGTCGGTGATCCGCCAATCCCAGTCGCGCCCCACCGCCTGCTCGGGCGAGGGCGTGCCCCATCGCGCCTCGTCGAGCACGCCGTCCCAGCCCGCGGAATCCTTCGCTCGCACGTTGGCGTTCACCCAGCCGATCGCGTGGCACTCGGGCAGGGGCTCGTAGCGGGACCACTCCCGTCCCCCGTCCACCGCGCGCGGGGCGTTCCACTGCGCCTCGAGCCACGGCAGGATCCTCTCGGCCCAGCGCATCCCGTGCTCCCGCAGGCCCGGGCCGCTGAAGTGAACGCCCTGACCGTCACGCTCCCGGAACGATCCTTTCAGGGCGTCGGTGTCGGGGCCCGCGAGGGCGCTCTCGTCGTTCACGACGGCGGCCTGTGCGGCCCGGATGTCGTCGCTCTTCTCGTCGCCGGGCACGTGGTAGCTCGCCTGGGCCACGAACCATGGCACCTCCCAGCCGGCGTCCTGCCGCGACGCGCGGATGATCCGCTCGAGATACTCGCGATAGAGCCGGCCGGGCAGCGTGCGCGTCGGATCCTTCTGGTTGGCGTCGCTCTCCCCCTGGTGCCACAGCACCGCGCGCAGGCCGCGCGGTCCGGCGGCCTGGAGCCCCGCGACGAGCCCGGCGTAGGCGGCACCGTCGCTCGACCACGTACCGTCGGGCAGCCGGGTCACGCGGCTTTCGATCGTCGGCGGGGCGGGAAAGGTCGCGCCCTTGGGCAGCCATTCACGCACACTCGTCGCCCCGATGCCCCGGGCGATGAACCCCACCGGGACGTCGAGCCGCCGCACGAGCTCGTCGCCGAGCGGCGGCATGAAGCTCCCCTGTGATCCGCTCGCGCCGGGCTGCGGGTCGTTCGCGATCCGCCAGGCCGTGCCGTCGAACGAGGTGACCCGCCCGGTCGTCGTCACCTGCCGCTCCTCGCCGTGGTTGGCCGAGTTCGACTGGCCCACGCCGACGAAGACCCCGCCGCTCCCGACAAGCGGCACGCAGCCGCCGGCCCACACGGCCCCCTCGTGCACGACACGCACATCGAGCCGCCACCAGCCGCCGGCCGCTCCGGTCACGGTGCCGGACAGGGCACGCCCCGTCACCGTCCCGCCGATGCGTTGCCAGGCAGGCTCGGCATCGCCGTGCGCGAGACGGGCCTCGACCACGGCGCCCGCCGGACACGCCTCCGACAGCTCACCGACGACGCGCATGCTGCCGCGGCCGGGCGACGTGCGCTGCACGACCTGCCAGTCGAGCGGCGCCGAGAGCCGCAGCTCCACGGCCGCGCCGGCCGTGGCACCGATCACGAGGCAGGCGAATGGCACAAGAGCCGGTGCGAGGCACCGCCGTACCGCACCGGGGCGCGACCGTCTCCCGGCCCGACGCGCATGGAATCCAGAAGCCATGGTGGTTTCTCAGACGGGGTGGATGACGACGGCGACGCGACGTGCGACGATCCTACCCGCCTCGCCGTATGATCTCGATCGCGTCCTGCCGACCCCACGTGCGCCTCTCGTCCATGCCCGCCATCCCCATCCTCGCCGCGGCCGAACTGCCCCCGTTTCTCGCGACGCCGCTGGCCGGGGAGTTCGCGCTGCATGATCGGCTGCACGAACGGCCGGCGGCGGAGTTCGCGCCGCTCGCGGGCGCGATCCGCGGACTGGTGACCCGCGGCGAGATCCGCATCGACGCGGCGCTGCTCGATCGGCTGCCCGCGCTCGAGATCATCGCCGTGTTCGGCGTGGGCTACGACGGCGTGGACGTCGCGGCGGCCCTCGCGCGAGGCGTGCTCGTCACGCATACGCCCGGCGTGCTCGACGATGACGTGGCGGACCTCGCCATCGCGCTCATGCTCTGCACCGCGCGGCGGATTCCCGCGGCCGACCGGTTCGTGCGGGACGACCGCTGGCCCACCGGGCCGCTCCCGCTGGCACGCGGCATGGCACGGCAGCGGCTCGGCATCCTCGGCCTCGGACGCATCGGGCGGGCGATCGCGCGGCGGGCGGAGGGCTTCGGCATGTCGATCGCCTACACGGCCCGCGCTCCCAAGCCGGACGCACCGTGGCGGTATCTTCCCGATCCGGTCGCGCTTGCGGCGGCGAGCGACTTCCTCGTCGTGACCACGCCGGGCGGCGCCGCGACACAGCACCTCGTCGATGCCCACGTCCTCGAGGCGCTCGGGCCCGTGGGCCTCCTCGTGAACATCTCGCGCGGCTCGGTGGTCGACGAGCGGGCGCTCATCACGGCGCTCGGGCGCGGCACGATCGCCGGCGCCGGACTCGACGTCTTCGAGGACGAGCCACACGTGCCCGAGGCGTTGCGGACGTCGGCCCGTGTCGTGCTGACGCCCCACATGGGCAGCGCCACGACCCGCACCCGCGAGGCGATGGCCGCGCTCGTCGTGCGCAACCTGCGCGAGCACTTCGCCGGCCGGCCGGTCCCGACGCCCGTGCCCGAGTGCACAGGCGGCTGAACGTGGCGGTGCCTGCATCGTGGGGATGCCGAGCGCGGGCCCGAGGGACCCACGGGCACGGCGCGGAGGTCGGACCACATGGCGCGGGGAACGCACTCGCACGCCTGGAGGCGTGCGCCACAGGGAGTGCGTCGCGGTGCCTGCGAGCAGGGGCCGGCGGCTGGACAGGGTCCAGTGGCGGGTGACGGCGACCGGCAGCCAGCGCTCAGCGCGGATTGTCAGGCGGCGTGCCGGCGGGCGCCGCGGGCCAGTGCACGGGCTCGGCCGACCCGTCGAGCGTGACGATCGTGATGCCGCCGTCGAGGCTGCCGACCGCGAGCAGGCGGCCGTCGCGCGAGGCGGCGAGGCTCGTCGTCGGGGCCTTCGCCACGGGGAACGACGCCGTCTGCTTCCCGTCGGCGACGCCGTGGACGCGCACGGTGCCCGACCGATCGCCGGCGGCGACGCGTCCTCCGACGAGCGGCACGACGACGTCCACGGCGCCGGTGAAGCCACCGATCCGGCGCGACTCCTTGCCGTTCTCGACGTTCCAGATGCGGATGGCGCCATCCCGGCCACCGGTCGCCACGAGCGGTCCGTCACCGAGCCAGCAGACGGCAGCCACGGACGCCGCGTGACCGGAGAACGTGGTCACGAGCTTCTGCGCGGCGAGGTCGAACACCTTGGCCGTGTCGTCGCGGCTGGCGGACACCACCCGCCGCGCGTCGGGAGAAAACGCGATGCCCTGCACCCAGTCCGCATGATCCGCCCGCTCGCCGAGTGGTGCGCCCGTGTCGGTGTCGAAGAGGCGGGCCGTGCGATCGGCGCCGGCCGCGATGAGCCGGCTGCCGTCGGCGTTGAAGGCCACGCTGAAAAACGCGTCGTCGGCGACACCCAGATCGGCGACGAGCCGGCCGTCCTCCACGTCGAAGAGCTTCACCTCGCCGAGCACGCCGGGCGTGCCGGCAGCGACCGCGATCCGGCGGCCGTCGGGATGGAACGCGAGGGCATGGACCCGCTCGGCGACGTTCGTGATCCGCGCGAGGAGCCGACCGTCCGGCACCGACCAGATGAGCACCTCGTGATAGCCCGAGCTGGCGAGCCGCGCGCCGTCGGGATGGAACGCGAGGGCCGACACGGCCACCGGGGCCGGATACACCGCGGGCGGATCGGGCTGCCTCACCCGCGGCATGATCCGCACGAGTGGAGCCTCGGGGTCGGCACCGGCGTCGAGCCGCGCGCCGAGCGCGACCCAGCGCCGGATGAGATCGACCTCGGCCGGGGAGAGCGGCGTGCCGTCCTTCGGCATCGAGCCGTCGGCCACCTCCCTGCACAGGGGCGATTCGGGATCACCCGGCACGACCGCGGCACCGGCGGCACCGGTGGCCAGGAGGGCCGCGTAGTGGGTCATCACGTGTCCGCCACCGGGCTCGCGGGGCGTGTGGCACGCCACGCACTTCGCCCGCAGGATCGGGGCGATCTCGTGCGTGAACGAGACCCAGCGGCCTCCCGCCCGCAGCACATGCTCGATCTCGGCGTCGCGCGCGGCGATGCCACCGCGCACCGCTCGACCCTCGTCCACCGTCACCCGCTCCTTGGCCGCGAGCGTCGCGGCCTCGGCGTCGAGCTGTCGCAGCGCATCCTGCCGGCGCCGCGCGAGGTCGCTCACCTCGCGGCGCACGAGCGCCGCCCGCGCGTCCGCCGCACGGGCCTCGTCCCGCAGCCGCGCACGCTCCGCGTCGAGTCGGAGCACGGTCGCGGGCAGCGCCGGTGTCGCCTGGCGCGGCTCGGGCCCCCGGAGGCCCGCCACCGGGCAGATGCCCGCGAGCACGAGCCACCCGCGGGCCGTCCAGGCGCGCGGCCTGCGGAGGGACGCCGTCGACATCCTCACGCGATCACCTCCGTGACCGGTCGCCCCGCGATCGACAGCGGCCGCCCGGCGAGATCGTGAACCTCGGTGCCCGGATCGATCCCCATGAGCATGTAGAGCGTGGCGGCCAGGTCCTCGGGACGCACCGGGTGGCGGGCGGGAAACATCCCATGGGCGTCACTCGCGCCATGGACGAAGCCGCGCTTCACGCCCCCGCCGGCGAGGAGCGCGGTGTAGCACTGCGGCCAGTGGTCCCGGCTGGCGGAGTCGTTGATCTTCGGCGTGCGCCCGAACTCGCCCACCCCGAGCACGCGCGTGTCGTCGAGCAGGCCGCGTTCCTCGAGGTCGTCGAGCAGCGCCGAGAGCGTGCGGTCGGTGATCGGGTGGTGGTACTTGTCCACGATCTCGAACATCCGCGTGTTGTCGAACCCGTGCGTGTCCCAGCCCCCCTCGTCGATCCGCTTGCCGCCGATCGAGCTGGCGAAGTAGACCGTCACGAAGGTCACGCCCGCCTCGACGAGCCGCCGCGCGAGCAGGCAGCCCTGGCCGTAGGTCGTGCGGCCGTAACGGTCGCGAAGCGCCGCCGGCTCGCCCTCGAGATCGAAGGCCTCCTTGACGCGGGCACTCGTCAGCATGCGGATCGCCTTGTCGTAGGCGGCGTCGAACCCGCCCACGTCGGCCGACCGCTCGAGGAGACCCGCCTCGCGGTCGATGATCCGCTGCAGCTCGCGTCGCCGCTCCATCCGGCCGAGTTCGAGGTCCGCGGGGAGGGAGAGCTGCGGCAGGCGGAAGCCCTCCGTGGCCGGGTTCTCGGTGAAGAAGAAGGGATCGTGCCGCTTGCCCAGAAAGCTCGCGTGCTGCCCCGGCGTGATCGACCCGTCGGAGATCGTGTAGGGATACGAGACGGACGTCGGCATCTCGTCGCGGCGCGACGCGACGGCGTCGACGACCGAGCCGTACGCGGGCCAGAGGTCGAGCGAGTCGCGCAGCCGCTGGTCGTCGCTCGGCGGCGCGTGCCCGGTGAGCGCGTAGTAGCCGGCCGAGTTATGGTTTTTCATGGTGTGCGTCATGCTGTGGATGAGCGTGACGCGGTCCATCCGCTTGGCCATCTCGGGGAAGTGCTCGGAGACCGGCAGCCCCGGCACGACGCTCGAGATCGGTGCGAGCGGGCCGCGGATCTCGCGCGGCGCGTCGGGCTTCATGTCGAACGTGTCGAGGTGGCTCGGCCCGCCCCACTGGAAGAGGAAGATCACGCGCCGGGCCCGCACCGGCAGGCTCGCCACCGACGCGGCCCCGAGCACCCGCGGCAGCGTGAGGCCGAGCATGCCGGCCCCGCCCGCGCTGAGGAGATGCCTGCGGCCGAACGCCGCACGGCGAACCCCGCCGCAGCCTCGCACGGATCGTGTCATCGCACGAAAGTCTCCTCGCCTCGCTCGCGTTACCGGTCAGTTGCGGAACAGCAGTTCCTTCGCGTTGAGGAGCGCCCAGGCGAGATCCTCGGCGGCCGCCCGGGGATCGTCGGTCGTGGCGAAGGCGGCGACGGCCGCGGCGCGCTCCGTCGGCGTCGGCGGCCGCACGAGCGCCGCCCAGAAGAGGTCGTCGACGATCTGCTCCGGGGCTCGATCGGCGGCGAGGAGGCCCGCGAGGCGGTTGTCGCCCGCGCCGAGCCGCTCATGCAGGCCGGCGCCGCCCACGAGATCGAGCGCCTGTGACAAGGTCGGCTCGTTGCTCCGCTCGCACTCGCAGGCCAGCAGCCGCTCGGGCCGGCCGAAGAGCCGCAGGAACCGATCTCCGTCGGCGGCCTTCCGTCGCACCCGCTCGACACCCGCCACCTCGCCGGCGCGAGTGCCTGCCGGGTAGCCCTCGAAGCGGGCCGCCGCCCCGAGCACCTGCGACTGCGCGGCGCGGAGGCGCTCCGCCGATCGGCGCCGCACGACCGCCCGGGCGAAGAGCGACTCGTCGGCTGCGACGCCGTCGTCCGTTCCCGCGGATGCCAGGCCGTACGTGCGGGACGTGCAGAGCAGTCGCGCGAGGGCGCGGACATCGTGGCCAGAGGCGATGAAGGCGTCGGTGAGCCGCTCCAACAGCGCGGGATGCGAGGCGGGATTCGTGTCGCGGAGGTCGTCCACCGGCTCGACGAGCCCGCGGCCCATCACATGGAACCAGATGCGGTTGACCTGCGCCCTCGCGAAGCGGCGATGCTCCGGCGCGGTCATCCAGACGGCGAGCGACTCGAGCCGGTCCTGGCCCGCCGCTCCGGCCGCGGGGGCACCGCCGAGCAGCCGCGGCGTGGCCGGCTGGTCGGTCCGCGGGTTCTTCAGTTCCTGCGGATCCTTCACCACCACGATCTGCTCGCCGACGAACTCGTGCTTGTCGAGCTTGTCCTGCCGGTCGTTCTTGACCACCTCGTAGTCGATGCCGGTGAAGACCGCCGTCCAGTCGTGGTATTCGTCCTGCAGCCAACGGTCGAACGGATGGTTGTGGCACTTCGCGCACTGCAGCCGCACGCCGAGGAACACCTGCGCCGCGGTCTCCGCCCGCACGACGGGCTCGCGATGGGCACGCCAGAAGTTCGCCGGCGGCACGTCGTAGGTACTGCCGCGCGCCGCGACGATCTCACGCACGAACCGGTCGAGCGGCATGTTCTCGGCGAAGCTCTTGCGCATCCACTCGTGGAACACGCCCACGCCCTTCGCGTCGAGCGTCTTTTCCTCGACGCGCAGGAGATCGCCCCAGACGCCCGCCCATGTCGCGGCCCACTCCGGACGGGCGAGCAGCGTGTCGACGAGCCGCTCCCGCTTGTCGGCTCCGGGGTCGGCGGCGAAGGCCCGCGCCTCCTCGATCGTGGGCAGCACGCCGACGAGGTCGAGGAAGACGCGTCTCAGGAAGACGAGGTCGTCCGCGGGAGGAGCGGGATTCACGCCGAGCTGCCGCAGCCGCGTGAAGATCTCCTCGTCGACGAGGTTCACGGGTGCCGGCCCGGTCCACGCCGCGCCCTCGCGGGCTTCGACGAGGGCGGCGCGGGCGACCGCCTGTCCGGTGAGATACCGCACCGCCACCGTGACGAGTGCGGGGCGCCCGAACCGCACGACACCGTCCACGGACACGGTGATGGTCGGGTCGGACGGCTCGAAGACCGCCATCCGCGTGACGTCGGCGGCACCGCCGTCGCTGAACCGGGCCGTGACGCGCAGCGGCACCGTGCCGGAAGCACCCCTGATCACCGCATCGGCCGGCTCGACGGTGAGGCCCGCGATCGCGGGTGCGTCGGCCCGCGGGCCCTGCGCCCCCTCGCGCACCCACCGCGCGAGCACCGCGAATTCCGGATCCTCCGGGCCGAACCTCCGCCCGCCGCCATGCGGCACCTGCGCGGTGGCCTTCAGGAGCACGAGGCTGCGCTCGGGCGCGATCCTGTTGATCCGCCGTCCGGCGGACGATGCCACGATCTCGCGCCAGTCGGCGGTGGGATCCTGGCCGCGCAGCGACAGGAAGAATCCCCCCTTGCCAGGCAGGTTGCCATGGCAGGTCCCCGCGTTGCATCCGGCTTTCGACAGCACCGCCATCACGTCGCGGTCGAAAGCCGCCGGGGCCGGATCGGTCGGGATCGCCGGCGCGGCGGCATGCGTCGCCGTCAGCGCGCACGTCAGGATCATCGCGACCGCGAGCGTCACGACGCCCACGGGCGGCCGATCGAGCCGGAGTCGCACGCCGCATGCACGCATACAGGAACCCCTCGCACGGGATTCTTCGACCCGCGGGACCCCGCAAGTTTACCATTCCACGGTCGCGACCGACATCGATCCCTCCGTCTGATCGAGGCCCCCATGATTCACGGTTGCACGGCGGTCTGCCGCCGCGTCGCGCCGCCGGCGCTCGCCGCGTTGCGCGTCGGGGTGGCGGTGCTCATCGCTTCATGGCCCGCGGCGACACCGCTCGGGGTGAACCTGCTCGGCGGCTCGGGCATCGGCATCGCCGCCGACCCGCCGGCGGCTCCGGAGGTGCCCGCGGACCTCGATCCGCGCGTCGCGACGCGGGCACCGGGCGTCCGCCTCGAGCTCGTCGGTGAGCATCCCGACATCGTGACGCCCACGGGCATCGACGTCGACGGCTCGGGACACATCTGGATCGTCGCCTGCCACACGCACTTCCGGCCGACCGGATACGAGGGCCCCGAGCATGACGAGGTGATCGTGCTCGGTCCCGGCGGCGCCCGCCATGTCTTCGCGAGCCGCACCACGACCACGATGAACCTCCTCCTCGCGCCGGAGGCTCGCCGCGCCGCATACGATCCGCGGCGCGAAGCACCCTGGGTGCACCTCGCCGAACGCAGCCGCATCGTCCGGCTGCGGGACGGCGACGGCGACGGCACGGCCGACGTCGAGGAAGGGGTCGTCACGCTCGAGACGGTGACCGACTATCCGCACAACGGCCTGGCCGGCATGGCCTGGCATCCGGATGGCGATCTGGTCTTCTCGCTGGGCGAGAACTTCGGCAAGGAGTGGACGCTCACCGGACGCGACGGCGCGACCCTGCGCGGTACCGGCGAAGGGGGCGTGTTTCGCTGCACCGCCGATGGTCGTGGTCTGCGCAGGATCGCGCGCGGCTTCTGGAACCCCTTCGGCATCACCGTCCTGCCAGACGGGGAGATCTTCGCGGCCGACAACGACCCGGGCAGCCGACCGCCCTGTCGGCTGCTGCAGGTCGTCACGGGCGGTGACTACGGGTTTCAGTGGCTCTACGGCCCGAGCCCCGTTCATCCCTTCGTCGCCTGGAACGGCGAGCTGCGTGGGACGCTCGGCATGATCCACGGCGTCGGCGAGGGTCCCTGCGCGGTTCTGCCGCTCGGCGGCGGGCTCGTCGTGCCGTCGTGGAGCCAGCATCGCGTGGACTACTTCGCGATGACGCGGCGCGGCGCCGGCTACGACGCGGTGCGGCACGAGCTCGTCTCCGGCGGCGACCACTTCCGTCCGACGTGCATGGCCCGCGGCCCCGACGGCGCCTTCTACTTCGCCGACTGGGTCTTCAGTTCGTACACGATCCACGGCCGCGGCCGGATCTGGCGGCTCTCGATCGACGAACGGTCGGCGCCGTGGCTCGCCCCGACGTGGCCCGACGCGACACCGGCGGCCCGTCGGGCCACGGAGCTGCGCGAGGGCGACAGCGCGGGCGGAGCGGCGTCGCGCCACGACCTGCTCGCACTCGTGCGCTCAAACGATGCCGTGCTCGCCGACGCGGCGCTGGCGGCCCTCTGCCGCCAAGCGGAGGCGGCAGGACCGGAGGCGCTTGCAACGCTCGCCCCGGAGGACCAGGCGTGGACGCTCGTCGCCCTGCGCAAGGCCGGCCTCGACGCGAGCCGTTGGGTGCGGGCGGTGATCGATCGGGCGGATGGCGATCTGCTCTTCGAGTGCCTGCGCTGGATCGCCGACGGCGACCTGCGGGAATTCGCGCCCGAGGTGGAGGCCGTGCTCGCCCGCACCGATCTCGACTATCGCACGTTCGAGGCGGCGCTCGCCGCGGCGAACACGCTGGGGGGCGAGCCGGGCGCCGGCGTGACCGACGCGAAGGTGCTCGGCGCTCGGCTGGCCGATCCCGCGACGCCCCCGCGGATCAAGGGATTCATCGTGCGGCTGCTTCCGACGGGAGACGCGGCTCTCGCACCGGACCGCGTGCGGGAGCTCCTCGCGCACGGTGACGCGGCGCTCACGCGTGAGGTCGTCCGCACGCTCGCCGTGGGTGGCGATGCCGCCTCCCTGCCCCTGCTCGCCGAGATCGCCGCCGACCCGACCAAGCCTGCGGACCTGCGTGCCGACGCCATCGCCGGCCTCGGCGCAAGCGCGCGGTCCAAGGATGTCGACCTGCTTGCGTCGCTCGCCGGCGACGAGCGGGGCTCGATCCGGGAGGAGGCGCTCCGCGGGCTCCGCGGCCGACCGCCCGAGGCGCTGTCTCCCACGACCCTCGCGGCGATCGCTCGGGCGCCGGGTGCGTCGCACGGCGATGCCGACCTCGTCGCGGCGATCACCGATCCCGAATCACTCCGCGCCGATCGTCCCGACGTCGGTGACACCGCGGCCTGGCTCGCCCGGCTCGACGCCGTCTCCGGACCGGCCGATCCGGAGGCTGGACGTCGCATCTTCTTCCACACCCGGATCGGGCAGTGCGGCACGTGCCACCGCCGCGACGGACGCGGCGCCGTGGTCGGTCCCGATCTCACGCTCGTCGGACGGCAGGGAGACCGCGTGTCGCTCCTCCGCTCGATCCTCGAGCCCGACCGGGACGTCGCGCCCCAGTACCGTGCCCACGTGCTCCAGTTGACGGACGGCACGGCATTCACGGGCATGCTCCTGCGGTCGAGCAACGTGGAGGTCTACCGCGATCTGACCGGGCGGGAGCGGCGGTTCGCACCGGAGGAGATCGACGAGGCGCATGAACTGCGCACGAGCGTGATGCCCGCCGGCCTGCCGCTCGGGCTGACCGACCGGGAACTGCGCGATGTGCTCGCGTGGCTGGCGAGCCAGTCGCCCTGAGTCGAGCCGCGCTTCCACCCGGGTTCGCACGCCTGGAGGCGTGCGCCACGTGGGCCTGTGCGCCACGTGGGCCGGGAAGACACCCGAAAAGGGGTGGTACGCGAGAGGCACACGCACCGTTTGCGCGTGCGCGATTTGGAACTGCCGCGTCGGCGCACACAAACGGAGGCAGTCCCGAGCCAGTGCCTGTTCCGTCGTGGCGCACGCTTTCCAGCGTGCGAATGCGGTCATGCGGTCCGGGAGGCGGGCCGCTGGGCATCGACCCTGACTCCGAGTCGCTCGGGTCTGCTCGCGCTTCCACCCGGGTTCGCACGCCTGGAGGCGTGCGTTACGTGGAGGGCAGCTCAAGGGACCGGCGCGCGCCAGTCCCTGCGTACTCGTCGCGCACGTCGACGAGCGCAGCCAGGATGGCGGAGCGCGGAGGCGTCGAGTGAGCGGAGGACAGGATGCCCGCAGCGAACGTCCGGCGCCGGGGCATGGGCAGCCCCGGACGACGCCAGACGTGGATCGAATCGACACCGTCTCAAGCGACGCCGTCGTCCCGCGTCTCCCCGTGCACGGTGACGACGATGCACCGCGGGCCGCCGCGATCCCGGTGCTCGCAGAGATAGATTCCCTGCCAGGTGCCGAGGCACAGATGACCGTCGCGCACCGGCACCGTGACGGAACTCCCCATGAGCGACGCCTTCACGTGGGCCGGCATGTCGTCGGGACCTTCGCACGTGTGGGCGTAGGGAAGGTCATCGGGCGCGATCGTGTCGAGCGCCATGGCGAGATCGCCCGGCACGTCCGGGTCGGCGTTTTCATTGATCGACAGGCTTGCGGACGTGTGCCGGATGACGACGTGGACGAGCCCGACCCTGAAGCGTCGCAGGTCGGGCAGCGCGGCTGTCACCTCGCCCGTGATGAGGTGACAGC
>JBJTBO010000262.1:0-3919 GCA_046091445.1 Planctomycetaceae bacterium
AGCCCGCGGGCTCATGCGGTCGCCTCGACGATGCCGGCTTCCGCGGCCGCGACGAGGAGGTCGATCTCGTCGTCGTCGATGCACAAGGGCGGCATGATGACGACGACGTCGCCGAGCTGACGCAGGAGCGCCCCGTGCCTCGCTGTTCCTGCCACGGATACGGCACCGCCGGTCGCGCGTCCGCGGCGTCGGCCGCCGTGTGGACGAGCTCGACCCCGGCGACGAGGCCGCACTGCCGCACCGCGCCGACCTGGGGCAGTGCGGCGAGTCGGGCGACGCCCGCCTCGAGCCGCCCGATCTTCGCGGGCAATCCCGCGAGCACGTCCTCGTCCCGGAAGATGTCGAGCGACGCGAGGCCCACCGCGGCCGCGAGCGGATTGCCGCCGTAGGTATGGCCGTGAAAGAACGTGCGCTGCTCGGCATGCGTGCCGAGGAAGGCCTCCCAGATGCGGCCCGTCGCGAGCGTGGCGGCCATCGGGAGGTAGCCCGCCGTCAGACCCTTGGCGAGGCAGAGCAGGTCGGGGACGACCGCCTCCTGTTCGCATGCGAACATCGTGCCCGTGCGGCCGAAGCCGACGGCGATCTCGTCGAGGATGAGCAGCACGTCGTGCCGCCGCGTGATCTCGCGCACGCCGCGGAGGAATCCGTCGGGATGGACGAGCACGCCGCCGGCCATCTGCACGAGCGGCTCCATGATCACGGCCGCGACCGTGCCGGCGTGCGTGACGAGGAGCGCCTCGAGCTCGGCGAGCGACTCCGCGAGCGACGGCGGGGTGGCGGTGCCGGGCCGCGGCAGGGCCGGCGACGGCAGGCGCAGGGCGTCGAACGTCAGCGGGGCGAAGAGCGCCGTGAAGCGGTCCACACCGCCGACGCCGATCGCGCCCAAGGTGTCGCCGTGGTAGGCGTCGCCGATCGCCACGAACCGCGTGCGGGCCGGCTCGGGACGGTCCGCCTGCCGCCAGAACTGGAAGGCCATCTGGAGGGCGGCCTCGGTCGCGCTCGAGCCGTCGCCCGTGAAGAAGACGCGGTCGAGCCCCGGCGGCGCGATCTCGACGAGGCGGCGCGCGAAGGCGACTGTCGTCGGGTTGGAGAGCCCGAGGTTCGTGACGTGCGCGACCCGATCGAGCTGCTCGCGGACCGCCGCGTCGAGTCGCGGGTGGCGATGCCCGTGGACGTTGCACCACATGCTCTCCGAGCCGTCGAGGTACCGCCGGCCCGACGTGTCGACGAGCCACGCGCCCTCGCCCCGCTCGATGAGGAGCGGCTCGTACTCCTGCATCTGCGTGAACGCATGCCAGACGTGGTGGCGGTCCCACGTCAGCAGGTCGTCCGCGGGCGCGGGCCGTGTCGGCCGCCCGTTGGCGATGGTCGCACCGGGGGCGACGGACGGCGTCATGACCGCACGCCGAGGCCGAGGACGTCGCGGCAGTGCGCGATGCTCCGCGTGAGTTCGGCCAGCTGGTAGTCGCGATCGGACTGCTTGCGGTCGACGCCCTCGGGAGGCGTGAAGGGCTCGATCGGCCGGCCTTTTTTCGCGAGGGCGAGCAGGCCGGCCAGGTCCTCGGCGCGGGCCTCCGGGTAGGCCTTCCAGAACTCGGCCGAGACGAGCGGAAACTCGCGAGGAAAGCCCGAGATCGTCTCGATGTGCACCGTCACGCCGGGGCACCGCTTCTCGAAGAGATCGAAGAAGGCCGGCAGATCGACGCACCCCTCCCCCATCGCGGTCCACTGCGCGGTGAAGCCCTGGGGCGTCTCCCAGAGCATCGTGTCACGCAGGCTCGTCGTGAAGACATGGGGGGCGAGTCGGTCGAGCGCGGAGAGCGGATCCTCGAGCGTCCAGCAGGCGTTACCCGAGTCGAAGTTGACGCCCACGACGTCGGGCCCTGCCTTCTCGACGAGCGCGAGCAGTTCGCGCGACTGCATGTCACCCGCATGGTTCTCGATCGCGATCTTCACGCCGGCATCGAGGGCGCGCGGCCGTGCCTTCTCGAGCACGGCGACCGTGTCGGCGATCCGCGCGCGGATGCCGCCCGGCGAGAGCCGGTCGTTGCGATCGCCGAGGATCACCCGAAACGCCTTCGACCCGAGCGCCCGCGCCATGCGGATGCCGAGCGCGAGGTGCTCGTCCGCCGTGCCCCAGTCCTTCTTGAACCGCGCCGCCGTCGGGCAGATGCTCCACGAGCCGAGCTCGATCGCGACGTCCCGCTCCGCGCCGTAGCGGCGGATCTCGGCGAGCGACGCGTCGTCGAAGGCGCCGCGGAACGGGCCGAAGTCGGTGATGAAGACGGAATCACAGCCGAGCGCGACGGCCTGATCGTCGAGGGCCCGGGCATCCTGCTCGAGGGCGCGGAGCGCGAAATTGTCGAAGCCCAGACGGATGCCGCGGCGGCGGATCGGTCCGGCAGGAGCCGCCGGGGCGCCGTCCGCGCCGTGGCTCGACGGGCCGACGAGGGCGGCCGAAGCCGCGGCGGCGGCCGCGAGGAACCGGCGGCGATCCCATGGCGACGTCATCGGGCCGCTCCTTCCGAGCGGTCCTCGATCCGGTAGAGCGCCATGTCGGTACGGACGTAGAGCGCCGTGCCGAGGGCGGCGGGCGTGGCATAGATCGCGCCGTCGAGCTGGTTGATCGCCTCCACCTGATAGTCCCGGCCGGGACGCAGGACGAACGTGCGGCCGTCGCGGTTGCCGATGTAGATGTGGCCGTCGGCGAGGAGGGGTGACGACGAGAAGTTGCCGCCGAGCCGCTCGGTCCAGTTCACCCTGCCGGTGCGGGCGTCGAGGCAGGTGCCCACGCCCTTGTCGGTCACCATGTAGAGCTCGTCGCCGACGACGAGCGGTGATGACATGGTCGGCGCGCCCTTCTTCTCGCGCCACACGATCTCCGGCGTCGCCGCACCGTCGCCCAGCCGGAAGGCCAGCAGCTCCGGCTGCATGAAGGACGTGCTCATGAAGAGCAGGCCGTGCGCGACGACGGGCCGGGGCACGATCGAGAAGCCGAGCACGCCGTAGCTCGCCTTCCAGAGCTCCTCGCCGGTGCGCGGGTCGTAGCCGTAGAGCCAGTCGGCGCCGGGAGAGACGAGCACCTCGCGGCCCCCCTGCTCCACGACGAGGGGCGTGCCGTACGCCTTCTTGAACTGCACGTTGTCGTGCATCTGCCCGCTCCGTGCGGTCCGCCACGCCACCCCGCCGGTCTTCGCGTCGAGCGCGACGATCGCCTGCGAGTCGCTGCCGTCGCAGTGCACGATGAGTCGATCCTTCCAGAGCACGGGCGTGCTCCCGGGGCCGTTCTCGTGGGCGAGGCGGAGGTCGCGGGTCGTCCAGGCGACCGTCCCGGTGGCCGTGTCGACGCAGGCCGTGCCGTAGTCGCCGAAGTGGCAGAACACCCGCCCGCCGGCGAAGACCGGGGTGGGGGAGGCGTAGGAATTGAGGCCGTGGACCGGCTGCGGATCGTCGATGCCGAACAGCCGCACGTCGTGCAGCAGCCGACCCGTCCCGCGATCGACGCACAGGGCGTGAAAACTCACCGCCCGTGACGACTTGTCCACGGGCTCGACGGCCGTGGTCAGCCAGAGCCGCTCCTCGTCGAGCACCGGCGACGACCAGCCGCGACCGGGCAGTGGCGTCTTCCAGGCGATGTTCTCGGTCTCGCTCCCGCGGACCGGCTGGTCGCGGGCCGCCGGGGCGTGCCCCTGCCCATCGGGGCCGCGCCACTGGGGCCAGACCTCGCCGCGGGCCGCCCCGAAGAGGATCGCGATCATGGCGGCCACCAGGCCGCGGCCCAGCGTGCTGTTCATCGGGTCATGCTCCCCGGCACTGCGTGCCAGCGTGCGGGCCACGACCGCTTCGCGGCCCGACAACCGTACGCCGCTAGTCTATCAGCAGCGGCCGGCTCCGCGGCTCCGGCGGCGCGGCGCGGCTG
>JBJTBO010000263.1:0-2676 GCA_046091445.1 Planctomycetaceae bacterium
CTGGGCGGCCTGCTTCGCGGCCTGTGCCGTGCCCTGCGCGTCCGTGACCACGGCCGCGAACGCGTCCGCCCGCTCCTTCGCCCGGGTCGCGCTGGTCGGATTTCGGGCGTACGTGAGCCCCTGCTGCGCCGCGGCCAGACCGAGTGAATACGCTCCGGTCGGTGCGTTGGCGGGAATCCGGATCTCGAACTCACCGCCGTTGCCACCGCCGATCGCGACCTGCTGCAGGTTCACGTTGGGCGGCAGTCCCACCGGAAACGCGGTGATGGCGGCGGCCGCACCGTCGCGCCGGGCGACGGTGTAGGGAACCTTCACGACACCGCCGCGCGACGTCTCGACGACCGCCGCGCCGCCGAGCGAGAGCGTCACGGGGGCGGTCTCATCGGCGGACACCGTCACGGGCACGCCGTCCACGATCCGGCCGCGACCGCCCGTGGCCTGCTGGTTCGGCTGCGCGAAGGGCAACGCGTCGAGCGCCGCACCGAAGCGGGCCCGGCGCACGAGTTCTCCGGCCGGCCCGGTGGCACGCCCGACGAGGCCGAAGGTGCCCGAGACGGCCGCGGCCGCCGCGTCGGCCGTGAGGACGATCTCCGTCGCCGACACGGCCGGGCCGATCACGACCTCGGTGGCGGTCACACCGGCGGGAAGTCCCTCCGCGCTCACCGTGATCGCTCCGTCAAAACCATCCAGACGGGCGGCGACCACGCGGAGTGCCGCTCGGCCACCCTTGCGCAGGAGGATCGCACCGGAGGTATCGACGGGCACGGCGACGAGCCGGAAGTCGGGCTTCGGCGGACGCACCACGAGGCGGTAGACGAGGCGGGGATCGTCATGCTGCGACGAATATCCGTCGCGGACGAGCAGTCGATACGTGCCATCGGCCGGCGCGGTGAAGCGATAGGCCGGATCGAACGTGCGCTGGTCGAACTCGCGGCCGCCGAGCCGCGGCGAATCGTCGTCCACGCTCGCCACCACCTTCACCTGCTCCGTGCCATCCTCCCCCTGCGTCACCTGTTCGATCAGGAGGGACGCGTCGGTGGGCAGCCCGAGGCGGTGCGACCACAGTTCGATCCACAGGACATCCCCGGCCTTCGCCTCGAAGCGATACCAATCGACGTCGCGTCGCGGGTGGAACTGTCCGACGACCTCGGCCGGCAGCGCGAGGGCCTGCGCGGTCGCGGGCGTGTCGTTCCCGGCCGCATCGGTGACGACCGCCCCGTCGGCCGCAACCACAAGCACCGCGTTCGAGGAACCCATGGGAGACGGCACCCGGTACTCGATCGCGTCGAGCGCGAACTGCGCAGGCTCGAGCCGCTCGACGGGCACGCCCTGGCCGCCGAGGCCGGCCGGCACCGAAAGCTTCACCGGCAGGCGATCGAGCCGACGGGCATCGACCGCAAGATCGCTCGGTGTGCCTCCTGGCAGGTTCCACCCGTAGGCCACGCCATCCACCGCCGTTCCCGGGGCGACGGCCGGTGGAAACACGAACGCCAGTCGCGGCGCGGCCGTCACGCGGATCTCGTACCCGTGGTCGGGGCCGTTGCCATGCACCGCGTCGGCGACGACGAGCAGATGCTCGCCGTCCTCGGAAAGCTGCACCTCGAGGCAGGGATCCGCCGTGGCGCCGGGACGAGCCTCGTCCACGAGCCGGCCCTCTGGGTCGAGAAGCCTGATCACCGGATCGGCACGCGAGTCGATGCGGCGGGCGAGCACCTCGACCGAGAGCCGCTGCCCCCGGCTGCCGGCGAGACGAAAGCAGTCGATGTCTCCGCCACCCGTGAAGCGACCATCGACGACGCCGGGCACCGTCAGGTCGGTCGCCTGGGACGCCGTGTCGTTCGGCTCCGCCTCCACCGTGTGCGGCACGGGGTCGACCACGAACACGCGGCCGTTCGAGAGCCCGTAGCGTCCCCGACATCGCACGGTGTGATGCCCCGGTGGCACGTTCGGGGCGATGGTGACGACGAACGTGTCCGGGAGGGTGCGCGGCCCGTCGTCGAACGGGCCGGGATCCGCCTTCTTCGGCACGGCCGTGATGCCCGGATGCGAGAAGACGACCGCCTCCACGTCGTCGAGATCCGCCCCGTGGATCGTGACGTCGGTGGTCGAGCCGGGAGTCGCGCCCGCCGGAAACACCGCGTCGAGCCGCGCACACGGCAGCTGGGCCCGCAGGGACGCGGGGGCCGTGGCGAGCGCCGCCATGAGGAGTCCGCGCACGACAATCGAGCCGGCCCTTCCGGAGCCGCCGGCCTTCGTCCGAGCCGCCATCGCCATCCTCACCAGACGAACTGGAATTCCGTCGTGTTGAGGATCGCCCAGAGGACATCCTCCCACGCCTGCTGCCGATTGGTCGCGGCCGCGACGTGCGCGACCACACGCTCCCGCTCCGCGTCAGTCGGCCGTCGGCAGAGCGCCCGCAGGTAGACCATGTCGGCGAGGTCGGCGGCCTCGCGTGTGTCGTCCTTGGCCAGCCGCGCGGCCGTGCCGTCGCCCCCCTGCAGCCGCCCCTGCACGTCCTGAGAGTTGAGCAGGTGCAGCGACTGTGCGAGGTTCGCCTCGGGGTTCCGCTCGCACTCGCACGCGCTCGACGACTGCGGCTTGCCGAAGACCGTGAGGAAGTAGTTGTTGAAGCCGCTGTCGGGGAGCTGGACCGCCGTCGTGCTCTTGGGCAGCCCC
>JBJTBO010000264.1:0-6611 GCA_046091445.1 Planctomycetaceae bacterium
ACTCCTGAGCCGGCTGTCCCGCCCGCGCGACGTCGTCGGGCAGGAGCGGCTCGGACAGGTCCTGTGGATCGCCGAGCGCGGCGAGGCGAATCCGCTCGAATAATCCCTGATCGATCTGCGGCAGGGGCACGACCTCATCCACGTCGCGACCTCGTCCACTCTCCCCGCGCGGCAGCGGCACGACCTCGTCCGCGGCGTGCACCGCGCGCAGCGCGACGATCGCCACGACCGCGAGCAGCCTCACGAGTTTCAGGACACGATCCATGGCCTTGTGCACTCGGTCGTCGTGGTGGCCGTCCAGGAAGGTCGTGGCCTGGTCATGTCCCCGGGCTGTGGAAGCAAGCGGGGGCACGGGCAGGCTGCGCCACCATCAGTACGACAGCCCGAAGCGGAACATGATCGTGCTCGGCAGGTCCTGGATGTGCGGCGGGCCGCTCACGTAGTAGAGCTGCCGATAGAACACGTAGCCCACCTCGAAGTTCCCCGCGAGCCCCGTGGGCGAGCGCGGGACGAACTCGGTGCCGAGCACCACGCGGATGTCGTTGTAGTCGAACGGCGAGATGCCGGTGAAGCCGTTCGAATTGCGGCGAAACGTCCAGGCACCACCTCCGTACTCGCCCGCCACGTAGCCCCACCAGTCATGCTTCCCGGAGTTCCAGAGCCGCTTCGAGGCCTTGGGCGCGGGGAAGAAAATGTCGTAGCGCGCATCGGCGCTGGGGGTCCACGTGAAACCCACCGCGGGGAGGATCTTCACCTGGTTACGGTCGAGGTAGACGACGCCGAGCTTGCCCTGCCACGTGGGCGTCATGCGGAGCGTGCCGATGGCGCGGCCCATGATGCGCCAGCTGTCCGTCACGAACACGTCCCAGTTCGTGAAGATGCCCACGCGCACCCCGAGCTCGGCGCCGAAGAGCGGCGTGAACTGCGGATTCCACGCCGTGTCGATGAACACGTCGTACGTGTTGGGGGGCAGGTCGGCGCGCATCGTCGTCGTCGTCTGCGGACCGTCCCAGAGCTGCAGTCCGAATCCGGGCGTGATGAGGAGCGGCGCGTGGTTGAGATTGGCGGGCGAGTTGTGGAAGAACGGCAGCGCGAAGGTCGCGGTCGTGTCGAGCTCGTTGACGGCGACCCGCGTGCCCTCGCCATCGCCGTACAGGTAGGCCCAGCTGCCGCGCACGCCCTGGTAGACGTGCATGGTCTGCGAGAACGTCTGCTGGAAGGTCGACGGCTGGGGCGGGGCTCCCGGCGGCACGAGGGACGCCGAGCCGCCGGTGCCCTGCGTCGGCACCACCCACGGCGTCGCCGGCGATGAGCCCGGATAGCCCGGCTGCCCGTTGATCCCGGATGGCGCCCACATCGACGGGGAGGCCGCGTTCGGGGCCGGGAAGACCTGACCGGCCTGCGGCGCGTAGGGATCCCAGCCGGCGGGTGGAGGCGCGAGTCCCGTGCCTGGTGGGAAGGCCTGCGCGAGGCGATCGAGGGACGATCCAGCCGGCGGCGGGAGCACGGCGGTCTGACCGAAGGCCGGTGGGCCGGCCGCGAAGACCGCGAGCAGGACGATGAGAAGGCACCGCATCGGCGCACACTCCGACATGATCACGCCGCGTCCGCGGGACGACCGCCGACGGGGACTGACCGACGGCGAGCGGCGGCATCCGGGCCGGAAGCGGCGGAGCCGGACGGGGGGTACCGCGCGCGGCCGACCACGGTCAAGTGCGGGGGCGGCCCGCCCGCCGGCGGATGCCCCCGGTGCGACGCCTCTGCGCCGGGCAGGCCGGCCTTGCCCATATAAATGCGGCATCCCTCCGCCTCGCCAGGGCGATCCCCGGCCCGTCCCACGTCTGGATGACCCGCGTCGCCATGCATGCGCCGTCCGCTCACCCTGCCACAGGTGCCGATCCCATCGATGCTGCGGTGCTTCGCCAGGCTGGGTATGCGACGGTGATCCACCGCGCCGAGATCGAGTCGACGATGGACGAGGCGAGGCGGGTCGCGGCGGAGCCGTCACAGTCACTGCCGGCCGTCGTCGTCGCCGACCGGCAGTCGCTCGGCCGCGGTCGGCAGGGTGCCCGCTGGTGGCACGCGCCCGACAGCCTGGCCGCGAGCCTCGTCGTTGAACGGGCCGGCACCGGCGGCCCGCCCCCGACGTGGTCCCTCGCGTGCGGCATCGCACTGGCCGAGGCACTCGGCGCGCTCGAGCCCGCGCTCGGACCACGCGTGCGCTGGCCCAACGACATCGAGGTCGGCGACAGGAAGCTCGCCGGCATCCTCGTCGAGGCCGTGGCCGACGGCCGCGCGATCTTCGGCATCGGCGTCAACACCGCCGGCCGCGCGCTCGACGCGCCCCCCGCGCTGCGCACGCGACTGGTCACCATACCTGACGTCCTCGGCCGTCCCCTCGGGCGCACCTCCGTCCTCGCGGCGTTCCTGCCGCGACTCCGCGCACTCCTCGACCTGCTCGCCGCCGACCCGGCCGCACTCGTCGAGCGGTACCGCCCCTGGTGCAGCCTCGCCGGCCATCGCGTGACGCTGCATCTCGGTGGCGTCGGGTACGAGGGCCTCTGCAGCGGGATCGCGAGCGACGGGAGCCTCGTCCTCGACACGCCCGCAGGCCTGAGGCGGTTCGCCTCCGGCAGTCTCACCGCCGCGGACGACGTGTGGCGCGGGACGTGACGCCAGGGCCGGCCTGCCGGCGCGCGTGCCGGCTTGCTTGCCGGCGCGCTTGCCGCAGGGCCGCCACGCAGACCTCGCGACCTCCGGTCGAGAGCTGCCGCGCCCGTGGCGTGTAGCCCCATGCCGCGAACGAGTCGAGCCAGCCCGGCAGGGCCTCGGCACGGGACCACTCCGGCAGCTTGAGGGTCGCGATCACGCCCCCCGGCCGCACGCCCGGCGTCGTCAGGATCCGCTCGAGTGCCGCCATCGTGCTCGTCGGGTCGATGTTCATGTCGCACACCAGCCAGTCACAGCCGCGGAACGCCCGTCGCTTCACGTCCCGGGCCCGCATCCGCCACTGACGAAAGCGGGGGTGCGCGGCGACGCGGGCATCGACGACGGCCGGATCGATCCCCACGACATCGAGGCCGGCGGCGAGCAGGCGCTGGCAGGCGCCTCCCGGAGCGGCCCCGAGTTCGATCGCTCGTTGCCCCTGCTCGAGCGGCAGGGAAAACACGGCGATCGCCTCGTCGAGCTTGAGCCACGCCCGCGACACCGTGCCCTCCGGCAGGACCGACGGGGCGATGCCGCCGGGCCACGTCGTCGGCGGCACCGTGGCCCGATGACGGCCGATCCACCACCGCTCGGCCGACTCGACCACGCAGTCGAGTACGAGGTCGCCCGGACGCGCGACACCGCCCGCATCCGCCACACCGAGCGCATCGCCGAGCCGTCGCGCGATCGACGCGACGTCCACCTCCACCTTCCCGTCGCGCGGCCAGACATGCACCGCCCGCCACGGTGCCGCGCCCGCGAGGGCCACGGTCGCAGCGGCCCTCTCCTCATCGCTGTCACCGCCGACCTGCCCGAGCGACCGCACGCAGGCGCGGGCGAAGATCAGGTCGTGCTCGAATGCATCGGTCGGCTCACCCGACGGCACGCGGAAAGTGACGATCCCGCGCCGCCACGCGCCACGTCGCAGGCTCGGAAGGACCGCCTCCTGCCGGGCGACGAGGGCTGCCTCCGCGCCCCCCCGGCACGTCGCCAGCAGGAACCATTCCATGGCCGAGGCGCTGGGCTGGGCCGCGCCAGGTGCGGAGGCGGTTGGAACGTCTGACATCGATGGCTTGCCCCTGTCGCACGCCATGCTCCCATGGCGCAGGGCCCGGCGAAAAAATCAGGCCGGCCCGGGCGCCCAAGTGCCCGGGCCGGCCTTTCTCGTCTGATCGCGTGGCCTCCCCGCGTCCTCCTCCCCCTTGCGGCGGCGGGAACGCGGGACAGAAGGCTGCCTGGTCGGCCCTCGGTCCTCCGCAAGCGGAGAACCGGACGGCTCACGCGTCCGCGGCAGGCCGCGAACGCGGCTTCGCGAGAAACCCGCGGACGGGCTCCTCACGAAGGGACTCAGCCGTGGCCCTTCTTCTTGGTCTTCTTCTTGGCGACCTTCTTGGCAGCCTTCTTCTTCTTCTTGGCCATCGATGTGGCTCCTTCCATCGGACACCCGAACACGCATCACACGCCCGGCCCTCGGGGTGTCCTCCAAGGTCCGGACGACGGTATCACGACCCGCGTGTGCACGTCGAAACGCGCCCTGTTCGAGCCGTGATGGTTTGGTTGTGGTCGCCGGCGTGGAAAACTGTCAAGAGAAGTCACGAAAAAAATCGGCGGCCGATCCGGGCTTTTTTCCCCGCGCCGCGCTCCGGTGGAGCCACCGCGCCCGATGCGCGACGTCGTGCGTCGCCATGCCGAGGGTCGCGCGCCATTCGCGCGGTATCATCGTCGTCGCCAGCAGACCTCCCACGCTTTACTCACGTCCCGAGGAGCCGCACCACACCCCGATGGAGTCGTCACACAGCCTCCGGCTGGCCAGTCGCATGCACGCGCTGGAGCCCTCAGCCACGCTCGCGATGGCGGCCAAGGCCGCCCAGATGGCCGCTGCCGGACACGACGTTGTCGACCTCTCCGTCGGCGAGCCCGACTTCCCCACGCCGCCCCACATCTGTCAGGCGGCGGAGGCGGCGATCCGTGCCGGGAAGACGAAGTACACCCCGGCCGCCGGGATTCCGGCGCTGCGGCAGGCCGTCGCCGCGGACTTCGCCCGGCGCTCGGGTCTCGCCACCACCGCGGCCCAGGTCGTCGTCTCCAATGGCGCCAAGCACGCCCTCCACAACGTCTTCACCGCGCTGCTCGATCCCGGCGACGAGGTCGTCGTGCCCACGCCCTACTGGGTGAGCTACGCGGAACTCGTGAAGCTGACGGGCGCGAGGCCCGTGCTCGTCGAGACCCGGATCGAGGACGACTTCAAGCTCTCGCCCGACGGCCTCCGGTCCGCCCTGACGCCGCGCACGCGGATGCTGCTGCTCTGTTCCCCGAGCAACCCCACGGGCGTCGTCTACACGCCCGACGAACTCGGTGCCCTCGCCGACGTCGCCATCCAGGCCGATCTCGCGATCGTGGCGGACGAGATCTACGACCAGCTCGTGTTCGACGGCCGCCGCGCGGTCTCGTTCCCCACGCTGCGGCCCGGCCTCGCCGCGCGCACCGTCGTCGTGGCCGGCGTGAGCAAGACCTACTCGATGACGGGCTGGCGGATCGGGTGGACGATCTCCCCCGAGCCGCTCGCCCGCGCGATCGGCAACCTGCAGAGCCAGGAGACGAGCAACCCCTCGAGCGTCAGCCAGCATGCGGCCCTGGCGGCCCTCGAGGGGCCACAGGCCTGCGTGGCCGACATGTGCCGGGAGTTCCAGCGCCGACGCGACTACGTGGTCGGCCGGCTGGCCGGGATGCCGGGCGTGCGCGTGCCCACGATCGGCGGCGCCTTCTATGCCTTCTGCGACATCCGGGCGCCGCTCGAGCGGTCGCGCCGGCATGGCATCGGCACGAGCCTCGAGTGGTGCTCGGCCCTGCTCGATCGTGAACAGGTCGCGACCGTGGCGGGCAGCGCCTTCGGCGCCGAGGGCCATGTGCGGATGTCCTTCGCCGCCTCCGAGGAACGGCTCGCCACCGGTCTCGATCGCATCGAACGGTTCCTCGCATCCACCACGGGGGCGTGAGCGGGCGCGGCCGGCGTCGGCTCACGCCGCCGGAGAGGCCATGGAAGGCCATGAGAGGCCATAAGAGGCCATGATCGACCCATGGCAGCCGACCTCTCTGACGTGATCTATCTCGACCACGCCGCGGCGACCCGTGTGCGGCCCGAGGTCGACGAGGCGATGCGCGAGGCGGCCGTCCGGACCTTCGCGAACCCGTCGAGCCTGCACGCGGCCGGACGCGAGGCGAGACGCGTGCTCGAGGACTGTCGCGAACGGATCCTCGCGCTGCTCGGCGCCCGGGCGGTCGGCGGGACGCGTGACCGACTCGTCTTCACCGGTGGGGCGACGGAGGCCAACGTCCTCGGCATCGTCGGCCTCGCGGGGAGTGCGGGCGGAACGATCCTCTCCTCGGCCCGCGACCACGGCAGCATCCGGGCGGCCACGGACATGCTCGCGCGGCGCGGCGGGTGGTCGGCGGTCCGGATACCCCTGCGAACCGACGCCACGCTCGCCCTGCCCGCCGATCTTTCGGATCTTCTGCTCGACGGGACGGGCGGTCGCCCCATCCTCTCGGCGACGCTCGCGTGCGGTCAGACGGGCGCGGTGGAGGACACGGTGGCCGTCGCCGACCTCGTCGCCCGCACGCCCGGGCTCGCCGTGCACGTGGATGCGACGCAGGCGATCGCCTACCTGCCCGTCGACCTGTCCCGGCTGCCCGCCGCGACGCTCGCGCTCGCGCCGCACAAGTTCGGCGGTCCGCGGGGCATCGGCGGCCTGCTCGTGCGCCGAGGCAGCGGCCGCGTGGATCACCGTCTCGAGCCGCGCGCGGAGGTCCGTGATCCGGGCCGTTTCTGCCGTGCGTTCCGCCACCGCCAATTCGAGCGCCCGGGCGAACCCCACCGCGAGCACCACCGCCTCGGTTCCACCCCG
>JBJTBO010000265.1:0-18914 GCA_046091445.1 Planctomycetaceae bacterium
ACCTCGACGAGGAGGACGACGAGCTCGGCTGCGAGCAGGACGATGATCACCCACTCGAGCCGCAGATGCCGGCGGGCGATGGCGAAGTCGCCGACGCGCTGGGCGCACAGGTCGTAGACGCGGTCGAGCACGTCCGCCTTCGCCTGCACGAACTCGAGGCGGTCCGCGAGCCGTGTCCGCTCGCGCAGTCGCTCCCCGAGTTGCGCCGCGAGCGTCGGCGGGTGGACGGGCGGGCGCAGCACCGCGGGCGCGAGGGTCGCGAGGTCCGCGCGAAGCCTGACCGAGCGGCGGAACCGCTCCTCGAGCGACGCCTGGCGATCGATGTGCCGCTCGTCGAACTCGACGGCGCACGGCGCGTCCTCGTCGAGCCGGCCGAGCAGCACTCCGGCCTCGCCCTCGAGCCGGCAGAGCGCCGCATCGCACCGCGCGAAATCGAGGAGCGCCTCGCGCACCGCAACGAGCGCGGCGTGCGGCGCGAGGATCGCGGCCCGGCACGGGGACCAGATCACGGTCGTCCCGTAGAGCGGCACCTGCACCGGAGGCGTGTCCGCCCGGGACGCAGCCACCCAGGCGAGGGCGGCTGCCTCGTGCCCTTCCCCGTCCCGCGTCCCGTCGGCATCGTCGGCGGGCAGGACGACGAGCTCGAGCACGGCGTCGTCGACCGGCACCTCCTCGACCCGCACCTGTCCGAGGAAATCCTGCCCGGAGCCATCGTGCCTCGCCGGCCGCTCGTTTCCGTCCAGCGGCGCGTCGCGTCGGATCATGCAGCACCTCCCGGACCCTCGGCGAGACGCGCGGCGACCCATCCTGCGACGTGGGAGGCGGAATCGAGCACGCCATTGAGCGTGGAATCGAAGAGGTAGTCGCCGACGAGGAACAGGTCGGGATGGTCGATCGGCTCCGGGCGGTGGCGTTGGTCGACGGGCGCGAGCCGCTCGCCTCCGGGCAGGGCGCTGACGGCCCCGGGCCAGCGATGCACGCGTCCCTCACGGAAGGCGGCCCGGCCGTCGCCGAGCGACGCCGGGAGCGAGTCGAGCGCGAGCGCGACGAGCTCGTCGTCGGATCGAGCGCACGATTCGAGCGCGGCGGTGCCGGCGATGAGCCAGCCGAGCACGCCGTGCGTGGTGTCGGGATCACGTGCCGACTCGTCGTAGAGGCAGCAGCCACCGAAGCGGTCGAGCATGAAGAAGGCGTCGCGCACGCGGCGTCTCCAGAAGGGGTGATCGAAGAGGATCGTGACGCGGAGGTAGTGGGCCGGGTGGGCGTGGTGCGCGCAGTGGGCCGCGAGTGCCGCCTCGAGGCGGCCACCGACGAAGCGGACGAGCGGCAGATGCGCCATCGGCAGGGCGACGATCACCGTGTCGAAAGCCTCCACGAGCGGCTGCTCCCCGCGGCGCGACTCGACCCACAGGCTCCCGGACTCGGTGCGGCCGATCGCCGTGACCGGCTCATGGAGGCGCACGGTCGCGGCCACCCGGGCCGCCAGCGCCTGGACGAGCTGCTCGTTGCCGCCGGAGATGCAGTAGAGCCCCATGTAGGAAGGATCGTTCATGAGGTAGTTCTGCAGCCCGTACTCCGTGCTCGTGCGGCAGGGCTCCGTGGCGAGGTCGCTGTGTAGCATGGTCTCGAGGTACCGGCGGGCCGCCGGCGGGTGGACCGCATCCATGACGGCGTCGAACCGCCGACTCGATCCGTCGGCGACCGCGTCAAAGCCGGAGGCGTAGAAGCGACGCGGGGACTGTGCCGTCTTCGCGCGCTCGTCGAAGGCGAGGAGGGCCGCATGGGCGGCCGCACCCAGGCGGTCGTGGACATCGTCGGCGGTGCCCACCACGGTGTCGTCGAGCAGCACCGCCGATCCTCCGAGCGGCTGCGTGGGCAGGCCGAGCATGGCGACCGCATGCCGCAGGGGATCCTCGTCGACGACCGAGTAGTCGTAGAGTTCGGCGGCGCCCGCCTCGTAGCGCACCGGTGCCGAGTGAAACGAGGGCGTGAGGACCTTGCCGCCCACGCGGTCACTCGCCTCGTAGATCGTCAGCTCGATGCGCCTCGAAGCCATCCGCTCGAGGAGCCACGCGGTGAACAGCCCTCCCGGGCCACCGCCGACGATCGCGATCCTGCGTGGATGCATGCGTGCCCGAGTTCGCTCCGCGTGCGCCCCGCATTCCTGCGGATCGCCCTCCCGCTGAAACGACCCACGAGCGACGAAGTTTCGATCCACCCAGCCGGAGCGAGCGGACGGTGGACTTTCCGCGCCCGCATCGTACGCTGCGGGTTCGGACGCAGGGAGCCGTCCCGAGACTCCCGAGCAAAGCCGACGTGAAGGACGAGGTCGAGACCGACGCCCGACGATCGATTCCCGCGGGCGAGTCGATCGCCCGCGACGACGGTGGTCCGGACGGCCGCGGTGAGGGTCGGGCCGCCGACGGGCTGCCGGCGGCCACGGTGGGGCTCAAGCCGCAGCGGGCCCGCCCCTTCTTCGGGCGTCACCCGTGGGTGCTCGATTCGGCCGTGCTGCGGGTCGACGGCGATCCCGAGTCCGGGGCGGTCGTCGACCTCACCACGCACGACGGTCTGTTCGTGGGGCGTGGGCTCTGGAACGGCTCCAGTCGGATTCGAGTCAGGCTCTACGCCTTCGACGCCGCGACGCCCCTCGACACCGCGGAGTGGAGGAGGCGGCTGGAGCGGGCCGTCGCGCTGCGGCGGACCCTCGGCATGCTCGATGCGTCCGGAGCCTGCCGCCTCGTCAACAGCGAGGGGGACGACCTGTCGGGCCTCATCGTCGATCGATACGGCGCGTATCTCGCCGTGCAGGTGACGGCGCTGGCGCTCGCGGGCCGCCTCGAGCTCATCTGCGACGCGCTCGAGGCACTCGTCGCACCGCGGGGCATCCTCCTGCGCGGCGCGGAACGCGGTCTCGCGAAGCTCGAGGGGCTCCATCTCCCCGACCGCGTGCTGCGCGGCGCACCCCCGGATGGCCCCGTGTTCGTCACAGAGCACGGGCTGCGGTTCGGGGTCGACCTGACCGAAGGACAGAAGACGGGTCACTACCTCGATCAGCGCGACAACCGTCAGGCCGCCGCGCGGCTGGCACGCGGCCGGCGGGTGCTCGACATGTTCTCGTACTCCGGCGGCTTCGCCGTCGCCTGCGCGGTCGCCGGGACCGCACGAAGCGTGCTGGCCGTCGACGGGAGCCCGCGGGCCGCGGCCCTGGCCCGGGCCAACGCGGAACTCAATGGGGCCGCGTCGATCACCGTGGAGGCGGCCGACGCCTTCGAGAAGCTCGACGCGCTCGCGGCGGCCGGGGAGCGGTTCGGCATGGTCGTGCTCGATCCCCCGAAATTCGCCCGCAGCAGGGCGTCGGTGGACGACGCCCTGAGGGCCTACCACCGCGTCAATCGTCTGGCCGTCGAACTGCTCGAGACGGGCGGCATCCTCGTGACCTGCTCATGCTCCGGGAGCGTGTCACGCGACGATTTCCTCCAGATGCTCGCGGGCGTGGCCCAGCGCGGCCGGCGGACGATCCAGATCCTCGAGGTCCGCGGAGCAGCGGCGGACCACCCGGTCAGCGTGAGCTGCCTCGAGGGCGAGTATCTCACGTGCGTGATCGCCCGCGTGATCTGAGCGGCCGCGCGGCTTCAGAGGCGACGCAGCCGGGTGAACTCGTCCATCGTGATGGTCGTGAGTTCGCCGTCCTCACGGGCGAGGATGAGCACGTCGGAATAGACCTTGTCGTCACCGCTCCTGCGGAAGTGCAGGCCGTGGCGGCGGCGCTCCCGCCGCAGCACGGTGCCGACGGTGGTCGTGCTCCAGGTCGCGCTCGAACCCACGGTCACGCCGTGGACCACCTCCACCCGGTCGCCGGGCTGGAGGTGCTCGTACAGCGCCCGCGCCTGCGACTCCTCGCTCGTCATCACACCTCCTTCGCGTCGATCCACTTCATCATCTTGCGGAGGCCGCGCCCGGTGGCGGTGAGGCCGTGCGCCCGCTCCCGGCGACGCGTCGCCTTGAACATCGCGGCCCCGCCGCGATTCTCGAGAATCCAGTCGCGGGCGAACTGTCCCGACCGGATCTCCTCGAGGATCTTCTTCATCTCGCGACGCGTCTCGTCCGTGATGATCCGCTTGCCACGCGTGTAGTCCCCGTACTCGGCCGTGTTCGACACGCTGTACCGCATGTACTCGAGGCCGCCCTGGTAGAGCAGGTCGACGATGAGCTTCATCTCGTGCAGGCACTCGAAGTAGGCCATCTCCGGCTGGTAGCCCGCCTCGACGAGCGTATCGTACCCGGCCTTGATGAGCTCGGAGACGCCGCCGCAGAGCACCGCCTGCTCGCCGAAGAGGTCGGTCTCGGTCTCCTCGGCGATCGTCGTCTCGATCACGCCGCCGCGCGTGCCACCGATCCCCTTCGCGTAGGCCAGGCCGATCCGCTTCGTCGACTCGGCGGCTCCCGGGCCGAGTGCGATCAGGCAGGGAACGCCGCCCCCCTTCACGTACTCACTGCGGACCAGGTGGCCCGGGCCCTTCGGGGCGACGAGCAGGATGTCGTGGCCCGGGGGCGGCTCGACCTGACCGAAGTGGAAGTTGAAGCCGTGGCTGGCCATCAGGATCGCGCCCTTCCGCAGATGGGGGCGGATGCTCGTCCGGTACACGTCGGCCTGCAGCTCGTCAGGCAGGAGGATGTTGACGACGTCGGCCTGCTTGACCGCGTCCTCGACCGAGAGCGGCTCGAACCCGTGGCTGCGGGCGAGGTCGTGATTCGGGCCACCGGGCCGCTGCGCGACGACGACCCGCAGGCCGCTGTCGCGCAGGTTCTGGGCCTGGGCGTGGCCCTGCGAGCCGTAGCCGATGATGGCGATGGTCTTGCCGTCGAGCGCCTTCAGGTCGGCATCGGAGTCGTAATAGACGGTGGCAGGCACGGAAGGGGCTCCAGGGGGAGGTGGATCGGGAGGGGAACGAAAACGGACGGGAGGCGAGCGGATGCTGGCGGACGGACGGTGGACGTGCTCACATGCGTTGAGCCGTCACAATTCTGCCTGGGGATTCACGACGACTGTCGACGGAGGAGGTGACCCGCCCGCCCGGGATCATGCGAGCGAATCGGCATCGACCGTGCCGGCCTGGACGCCTCCGGCGGCCTCGGTCAGTTCGCGGGGGGGCGGGCTTCCCCGCACCATCGCGATCCGGCCGGTGCGCACGAGTTCCAGGATGCCGTAGGGCCGCACGAGTTCGATGAAGCCCTCGAGCTTCTTCTCGGTGCCCTCGATCTCGACGATGACGCTGTCGGTGGCGACGTCGACGATCCGGCCGCGGAAGATCTCGGTGAGCTCCTTCACCTCGCTGCGGGCGGCCCCCACGGTGGCGGCGATCTTGATGAGCATCAGGTCGCGTTCCACGTAGTTGCGCGAACTGATGTCGTCCACGCGGACGACCGTCACGATCTTTTCGAGCTGGCGGCGCACCTGATCGAGCACGCGGTCGTCCCCGCGGAGCACGAACGTCATCCGGGAGAATCCGGGATCCTCGGTCTCGCCGACGGCCAGGCTGTCGATGTTGTAGCCCCGGGAGGCGAGCATGCCCGACACGTGCGCGAGCACGCCGGGGACGTTCTGGACGATGGCCGAAAGGACGTGACGCATGGGGGACTCTGAATGCAGGGCGGTCAGGATCCGGATCCAGGGCGCTCAGGATCCGGGCCGGTCACGATCCCGGGCGGTCGCGCCCACCCTGCACGGGGAGGCCCTGAGGTCGTGCCGGGAGCGGTTCGCGAACGGAATCCCGCAGTGTAGTTTCGGCTGCCAAACCGATTCAAGCCGCGAGGGCCATGGCCGCGGCCTGCGTTGACAGGCGACGAAAAATCCCCATAGTGTGCAGGGTTTCCGCGGCGCGTTTCCTCCACCCCCCGAGCGTGTGCTTGTGTCCACAACCCTGGCCCAGGAACTTATCGAAGCGGGCGTCCACTACGGCCATCGTGCGAGCCGGTGGAACCCGAAGATGAAGCCCTACATCCATGGGCGCCGCAATCTCATCCACATCATCGACGTCCGCGAGACGATCCGGGGGCTCCTGCGGGCTCGGAAGTACCTCAAGCAGGTGGCGGCCACGAACAGCCTGATCCTGTTCGTCGGGACGAAGCGGCAGGGGGCCGACGCGATCGCGCGGGAGGCCGCCCGGTGCGGCATGCCGTTCGTGAACGAGCGGTGGCTCGGGGGCACGCTCACCAATTTCCGCACCATCCGCAACAGGCTCGCGCGGCTCGAGGAGCTCGAGGCGCTGCTGCCGTCCGCCTCGTTCGACACCTCCTCGAAGAAGATGCAGTCGTCGCTCCGCCGCGAGCATCGCAAGATGCTGCGGAACCTCGGCGGCATCCGGCTCCTGTCGCGGCTGCCCGAGTGCCTGGTGGTGTTCGATCCGAAGAAGGAGAAGAACGCGATCAGCGAGGCCCGCAAGATGGGCATCACGACGGTGGCCCTGATCGACACCGACTGCGATCCCGACAGCGTCGACCTGGCGATCCCCGGCAATGACGACTCGATCCGCTCGATCGAACTCGTCGCCGCCCGGCTGGCCGACGCGATCCTCGAAGGCAAGGCTCAGGTGGCCGCGGCCAACCAGGTGGCCGCCGAGGGGGGCGACGCCGCCGATGGGCCGTCCTCCGGCAAGCCGAAGCCGAAGGCCCGGCCGATGGTCGCGAAGCGGTCCGTGCCGAAGCCGGCCACCTGACGCCACGCCGGGACCCGTCGGGCACGTCCGCGGCGGTCGCCGGCGGGCCTGCCGCGCGTCTTCGCCCCTCACCAACCGTCCACCACACCCGCGGCGATCGCGGGGAGGCACCGGGAGAATCGAACATGGCTGAGATCACGGCGGCCGCCGTCATGGCGCTCCGCGAGAAGACCGGACTCCCGATGATGGAGTGCAAGAAGGCGCTCCAGGAGTGCGGCGGTGACACCGCGGCGGCGGTGGAATGGCTCCGCAAGCAGGGCATCAAGACCCAGTCGCTGCGGGCCGACCGCGAGACCTCCTGTGGCCGGCTCGCGGTCTACACCGACACGGCTCGCGGGGTCGGGACGATCATCGAGCTGCGGTGCGAGAGCCCGCCGGTGGCGGGCAGCCAGGATTTCCGTGACCTGGCCCACGACATCGCGAAGACGCTCGCCCTCGGTCCGGGTGCGGCGACGCCGGAGGCACTGCTCGCGCAGCGGAGCCTGGCCCACCCCGAGCGGACGCTCGCCGAGTTGAAGGACGACCTCTTCAACCGCATGCGCGAGGTGTTCGACCTGGCCCGCATCCATCGGATCGACGCCCCGTGCGGCGGCTACGCGCATCACGACGGTTCCAAGGCGTCGCTCGTCCAGATTTCCGGCGACACGGCCGGGGCGAAGGCTGCCGAGGTGGCGAAGGACGTGGCGATGCACGTCGTCGCCCTCGCGCCCCAGGCGATCACCAAGGAGGATCTCGATCCCGCGGTGGTCGCCAAGGAGCGGGAGATCCTCACCGAGGCCGCACGCAAGGAGGGGAAGCCCGAGAACATCATCGGGAAGATGATCGAGGGTCGCCTGCGGAACTTCTTCGCGCAGTGCGTCCTGCTCGAGCAGCCCTTCGTGAAGGACGACAAGCAGACCGTCGGCCAGCTCGTGAAGTCCGCGGGCATCGGGATCACGCGCGTCGAGAACTGGAAGCTCGGCGGCTGACTGGTTTGGCGGCCGCCCGGGCGGCCGCGTACACTCCCGTCCGCTCCTTCCCGTCCAGCGAGCGACCCATGTCCGCCGGCCCGGTTCGTCGCGTGCTCCTCAAGCTCTCGGGGGAGAGGTTCGCACGGCAGGGCGAACGCGGCATCTCGATGGACGAGGTCGTGCACATCGCCCGGCAGACGGTCCAGGCGGTGTCGCGCGGGGTCGAACTGGCCGTCGTGATCGGCGGCGGCAACATCCTCCGCGGCGGCTCGTTCACCGCGGGGAACACCGCGATCCAGGAGGCGACCGCCCACTACATGGGCATGCTCGCCACGGTGATCAACGGGCTCGCGCTCCAGGACGCGCTCGAGAGCCTCGGCGCCCAGACCCGCCTCATGACGGCCATCCGCATGGACGGCGTCGCCGAGCCCTACATCCGTCGTCGCGCCCGTCGGCACCTCGAGAAGGGGCGGATCGTGATCTTGGCCGCCGGCACCGGCAGTCCCTACGTGACCACCGACACGGCCGCCGCCCAGCGGGCGCTCGAACTCGGCGCCGACATCCTCATGAAGGCCACGCGGGTGGACGGCGTCTACTCGGACGATCCCGAGAAGAATCCCCACGCCATGCTCTATCGTGAGCTGACGTACCAGCAGGTGCGCGAGCAGAACCTGCGGGTGATGGATTCCACCGCGATCTCGCAGTGCATGGAGCACGGCATGCCGATCCTCGTGTTCAACTACCGCCGGGATGGCAACATCGAACGGGCCGTGGCGGGTGAACGCGTGGGCACGCTGCTCGGGGGTCGGACCGAGGGGGCAGTGGTCGGAGAGCGGGGCTGAGGCTCCGCGGGCGTGCCCGGCTGACGACGGGCGGCGCAACCAGAATGGAGGGGTCGCACGATGCCGGTCGACGACATATTGCTCGACGCCGAAGAGCGCATGGAGAAGGCGGTGGACGTCTTCCGCCACGCCCTCACCGGCATCCGGACGGGCCGGGCCAATCCCGGGCTCGTGGACACGCTGCGGGTGGAGGTCTACGGGTCGCCGACGCCGATCAAGGCGCTGGCCAGCGTGGGCGCTCCGGAACCGAACCAGATCGTCGTGCGGCCGTTCGATCCCGGCACCATCAAGGACATCGAGAAGGCGATCCACGCGAGCGACCTCGGCCTCAATCCGCAGAGCGACGGCCGCGTGATCCGCATCACGATCCCGGCGCTCTCGACCGACGTGCGACGGAAGATGTCGGCCCGCATCAAGGAACTCGCCGAGGAGGCGCGGGTGGCGATCCGCCACGTGCGCCGCGACGGCAACAAGGCGGCCGACGGCGAGCAGGCGGATGGTGCGCTCACGGAGGACGCGTGCAACGACTGCAAGGAGGAGGTGCAGGAGCTCACGAAGAAGTACGAGGCGAGGGTGGGCGACCTCGCGCGGACGAAAGAGGCCGAGGTGATGGAGCAGTGAGTCGCGGGGATTCGGCATGATCGACGTCGTCGACCTCGTGAAGCACTATCGGGCGAGCGACGGCGGCATCGTGCGGGCGGTGGACGGGGTGTCGCTGTCGGTCTCCCCCGGTGAGATGGTCGGGCTCCTCGGGGCCAACGGGGCCGGAAAGACGACGACGCTGCGCGTCCTGGCGACGCTCCTGAAGCCGACGTCGGGCAGCGCGACGGTCGCCGGCCACGACGTCGCGACCGATCCCGTGGGTGTGCGTCGCGCGCTCGGGTATGTCTCGGCGACCACGGGGGTTCCGGACCGGCTCGCGCCGCGGGAAATCCTCGCGACCTACGGGAGCATGCACGGCTTCGACGGGTCCGCGCTCCGCGAGCGCATCGACGTGCTGCTCGACGTGCTCGGTCTCGCCGGGGTCGCCGATCGGCCCTGTGGGCGCCTGTCGAGCGGCCAGCGGCAGCGGGTGTCGCTCGGACGTGCGCTCGTGCACGATCCACCGGCCCTCGTGCTCGACGAGCCGACGAGCGCCCTCGACGTCGTCGGCTCCCGCGACCTGATGGCATTCCTCGAGCGCCTCCGGGCGGAGGGGCGGGCGATCCTCGTCTCCACGCATCGGCTCCATGAGATCGAGCGACGCTGCGACCGGTTCGTGATCATCGACGCGGGGCGAATCGTGGCCCAGGGCACGCGGGAGCAGCTCGGGGCCGGTCGCGAGGGCGGGCTGGAGGACGCCTTCTTCGCGGCGATCGGGCCGGGAGCGGTGCCGTGAACGACGTCCCCCCCGTGCCCGGCCGCTGGCAGGCCGTGCGGGCGATCGCGCGGCGCGACCTCCTGGAATTCGTGCGGGATCGACGCACGCTCTTCGTCACGCTGCTCATGCCGATGGCGATGTACCCGGTGCTCGCGCTGTCGAGCCTCCTGAGCGTGCGGGCCTCGCTCGATGACCCCGGGACGGCACGCCCTCCGTCCCGGCTCGTGCTCGCGGTGTCGGGCGCGGACGCGCCTCCCCTTGTCGCACGGGTGAGAAGCCTCCCCGACACCGTCACGTCGCGGGCCGGATGGCCCGAGCAGCTGGAGATCGAGGCGGTGGCCTTCGACGCCGCCGACCGCATGCGGCGCGAGGGATCGGTCGATGCGTGGATCGAGGCCCCGCGCGGCACCATCGCCGGACTCGATGCGACCGGGACGGTCCCGCTCGAGGTGCAGCTGCCCGATGTGGAGGAGGTCGGGAGTCGCGCCCGCGATCACGTGACGGCGGTGCTGCGCGGGCTCGCCGACGACGCGCGGCGTCGACGCATGGGCGCGGCCGGTCTGCCGGAGAGCGTTCTCGAGCCGGTGGCCTTCACGTTCAGCGGTGGCACGGCGGCCCCCGGAGGCCTGTCGTTGCGCGGCGTGGTGCCGATCGCCGCCGGGGCCGTGCTCGTGCTGCTCGCGCTGCTCATGGCCACCGGGGCGTTCTACCCGGCCATCGACGCGATCGCCGGCGAGAAGGAACGCGGCACGATCGAGACGCTCCTCATGGCCCCCTGCAGCCCGGGCGACCTCGTGCTGGGCAAGTTTCTCGCCGTGCTTGCCGTCACGCTCGCCACGCTGGCGGCGAACGTCGTGTCGATCGCGCTCACGATGACCGTGCTGCTCCGCTTCATGCCGGACCATGCGGCGCTGGGGCTCGATGCGGGAACCGTGGCCGCCGCGGTGGCGGTCGCGCTGCCCGCGTTCGTCGGCCTGGCCGCTGTCGCGGCCGCCATGAGCCTCGCGGTCACCGCGGCCTCGAAGAGCGTCAAGGAGGCACAGAACACCCTCACGCCCGTGATCCTGCTCGTGAGCGGACTCGCTGGCGCGGCGCTCCTGCCCGGACTCGGGGGCAGCCCGTGGGTCGCAGCCGTGCCGTTCACCGGGCAGGTCGCGGTGACGCGGTCGGTGCTCTTCGAGGCCGAGGATGCGTCCCGACGGCTGGGCGGCCGTGCGGACGAGGACGGTCGCGACGGCTCCCTGCCGCTCGTGCCGCTGGCGATCACACTCGTCTCATCGGCGCTCGTCAGCTGGCTCCTGCTGCGGGCGACGGCGCTCGTGGTCACCGACGAGGAGATTCTGTTTCGTGGTCCGGACGCGGTGACCAGCGGCTGGTCGCGTCCCAGGCCTCGCGCGCGACCGACGGCGTGGCAGGGATTCGGTGCCGCACTCGCCGGGTTCGCCGCGCTCTGGTACGTCCAGGGCATCGCCCCCGCCGATCTCGCGCGGGCGATCCTCGTCCAGCAGGCCGTTGCGATCCTGCTGCCGCTGGCGCTGCTCGCGTGGTGGCAGCGCGTCGATGCGAGCACGACGTTCGCGCTGCGCTGGCCCGCGCCCGACGCGGCGCGGGGCCTCGTGGCCACGGGGGCGGCCGCGCTGGCCGGCGGCGGGCTCTTTTTTCTCGGGGCGGCTGCCCTCCTCGCCGTCCGCGGGACGGGCATGTCGGCGGAGGCCGAGGCGCTCTCGCGCCGACTTTTCGACTTCATGCGCGACACGCCCCCGTGGCAGGCAGCACTGCTCGTCTCGGTGGTGCCGGCCCTCGTGGAGGAGACGTTCGTCCGGGGCTGGATCCTGACCGCCTTCGCGGGGCGGTCGTCACCTCCGGGCCGGCGTGCCTTCGCCAACGTCGCGCAGGCGGCCCTGTTCGCGCTGTTTCACATGCTCCCGGAGCGGATGCCTCAGACCTTCGCGCTCGGGCTCCTGCTCGGATGGCTGACGATCCGCTCACGAAGCGTGCTCCCGGCGGTCGTCGGCCATGCGGTGCACAACGCCATGCCGCTCGCGCTCGTGGCCTGGGCCGGTGACGCGGCCTTCGATGCGGAACTCGTGAGCCCGCTCTCCGCCGCACTGCCGACCGAAATCGTCGCCGCGGCCGCCGTCGCGCTCGCCGCGGGTCTGGGGGCATTCGTGTGGGCGACGGCGGAATCCGCCGGATCGCCCCGGCCGCGCTGACCCGACCGCCGACGCCTCGTTGACGCGCGCCGATGGCGCCCATAGAGTCAGTGCGTTTTCCGCAGAAAATCCGCGTCCGCGGGCCGGATCTCCATCCTCTCGAAAGGCGTCGCCCTCCCCATGGCCAAGTCGCTGCGCAAGAAGTCCGAAGGCAAGAAGTCGGGTCGCTCCGGTGGCGGGGGCAAGGGCGGGCGGATGATCTATTTCTTCGGGCAGGACCGCTGCGACGGGGACGGCTCGATGAAGTCGCTGCTCGGCGGCAAGGGGGCGAACCTCGCGCAGATGACGAAGATCGGGCTCCCCGTGCCGCCGGGATTCACGATCACGACCCAGGTGTGCATCGACTTCTACGCGAACAAGCGCTCGTTCCCCAAGGGGCTCGAGGCCGACGTCGCATCCTTCGTGAAGCTGATCGAGAAGGAGACCGGCAAGAAATTCGGCGATCCCCGGAATCCACTCCTCGTCAGCGTGCGCAGCGGCGCCCGCGACAGCATGCCCGGCATGATGGACACGATCCTCAACCTGGGTCTCAATGACGAGACGGTGCGGGGCCTGGCGGAGGCGACGGGCAATCCCCGCTTCGCGTACGACTCCTACCGCCGGTTCATCCAGATGTACGGCGACGTGGTGATGGGGGTGCAGAAGCGCCACGAGAACGAGCACGAGCCCTTCGACGACTTGATGGACGGACTGAAGCACCAGATCGGCATCGTGAACGACACCGATCTCGGCGAGGAGCACCTCCGTGAGCTCATCCGCCGCTACTTCGCCCTGATCCAGGAGCGCACCGGCAAGCCGTTTCCGCAGGATCCCTTCGAGCAGCTGATGGGCTCGGTCGGGGCGGTCTTCGGCAGCTGGATGAACGAGCGGGCGATCATCTATCGCCGCAAGTACAAGATCCCCGACGAATGGGGCACGGCCGTCAACGTGCAGAGCATGGTGTTCGGCAACATGGGGGACGACTGCGCCACGGGCGTGGCCTTCACCCGCGACCCGGCGACGGGGGAGGACGTCTTCTACGGCGAGTATCTCGTGAATGCCCAGGGCGAGGACGTCGTCGCCGGCGTGCGGACGCCCAAGCCGGTCGCCGAGATGCAGCACGACCCGATGTTCGCGGGCACCTACAAGCAGCTCGAGAAGGTGCGGCAGACGCTGGAGAAGAAGTTCGGCGACGTGCAGGACTTCGAGTTCACGGTCGAGCGGAAGAAGCTCTACATGCTCCAGACCCGCAACGGCAAGCGGACCGCGCTGGCCTACGTGAAGATCGCGCATGACATGGTGCAGCAGAAGCTGATGACCCCCGACCACGCGATCCGCTCGGCCGACCCCGACGCCCTCTCGCAGCTGCTCGCGCCGATCTTCGATCGCCGCGCGTACGAGGCGGCCGGCAAGGAGGGGCGCCTGCTGACGAGCGGCCTGCCGGCGGGCCCGGGGGCGGCGACCGGCCAGCTCGTCTTCACGGCGGCGAAGGCGGAGGAGCTCGCGGCCGGCGGGGCGAAGGTGGTGCTCGCACGTGTCGAGACGAGCCCCGAGGACCTCCGGGGCATGATCGCGGCCGAGGGCATCCTCACCAGCCGCGGCGGCGTGTCGAGCCATGCGGCCCTCGTGGCGCGGCAGATGGGGAAGGTGTGCGTGGCCGGGGCCGGAGCGATCCAGATCGACTACGCACGCGGCACGCTCTCCTGCGGCGGCCGCACGCTGCGCGAGGGGGACGCCATCTCGATCAACGGCTCGACCGGCGAGGTCTTTGCCGGGGCCATCCAGACGGCCGACAGCGAGCTCAAGCAGGTGCTCGTCGCCGGGACGATGAAGCCGGAGGACTCTGAGGTCTATCAGTACTACGCCTTCATCATGAAGCTCGCCGACAAGCACCGGACGCTCGGCCTGCGGACCAACGCCGACACCCCCGAGCAGGTGCGGCAGGCGATCGCGTTCGGGGCCGAGGGGATCGGGCTGGCCCGCACCGAGCACATGTTCTTCGAGGGGGACCGGATCGATGCGATGCGCGAGATGATCCTCGCGGAGTCGGTGGAGGCACGCCGCGACGCGCTCGCGAAGCTCCTGCCGTACCAGCGGGAGGACTTCGAGGGCATCTTCCGGGCGCTCGAGGGCCGTCCGGCGACGATTCGCTTCCTCGACCCGCCGCTGCACGAGTTCGTGCCGCACGACGATCAGGCGCAGGCCGACCTGGCCCGCAAGCTCGGGATTCCGGTCGAGCGCGTGCGGGCCCGGGTCGCGGCGTTACACGAGTTCAATCCGATGCTCGGCCACCGTGGCTGCCGGCTCGGCATCAGCTTTCCGGAGATTTCCGAGATGCAGGCCAGGGCCGTCTTCGAGGCGGCGGCGAAGGTGCAGGCCGACGGCATCAAGGTGCGTCCGGAGATCATGATCCCGCTCGTCGGCTTCAAGAAGGAGCTCGACAACCAGGTCGACATCGTCCATCGGGTCGCGGCGACCGTGCAGAAGGAGACCGGGCAGAAGATCAAGTACCTCGTCGGCACCATGATCGAGATTCCGCGCGGCGCGCTCACGGCCGCGGAGATCGCGGAGACCGCACAGTTCTTCTCGTTCGGCACCAACGACCTGACGCAGACCTGCCTCGGCATGAGCCGGGACGACATGGGCTCGTTCCTCCAGCGCTACACCGACGAGGGCATCTTCAAGGCGAATCCCTTCGCGTCGATCGACGTCTCGGGCGTCGGCCGCCTGATGGAGATCGCGGTCGAGAAGGGGCGCAAGACGCGCGAGGACATCAAGCTCGGCATCTGCGGCGAGCACGGCGGGGATCCGCACTCCGTCATGTTCTGCCACGATCTCGGGCTCGACTACGTGAGCTGCTCGCCCTTCCGGCTGCCGGTGGCGCGTCTGGCCGCGGCCAAGGCGGCGCTCCGCGAGTCGTCCTGACGCGCGCGGCCACCGCTCCGTGCCCCTGGAATCGGACGTGTCGTCGCCAGCCGGCCCCGTGTCGCGGTCGCGTGTCGCGGGTGCCTTCCTCGGGCGGATCGGGCTCGGCATCGTCGTCCTGGGTGCGGGGATTGCGGGGGCGGCGGGCCGTGCCGATGAGTCCGCAGTGGTCGCCGGCGGGCCGCTTCGCACGTGGGACGGGCGGCATTCGATCGCGACGATCGCCGCGACGATCGTCTACTTCGTGCCCGCGGATCGCGTGCCCATCGCCGACTGGGCGGAGCGCGTCGGCTGGTTCGCCCGCCGGATCGAGGCGTTTCACGCGCGGGAGTTTGGCGACGCGTCGCGCCTGAAGGTCGTCGTCCATCCGCGACCGGTCGTGTCGTCATCACCCACGCGCCTGCTCCGGGAAGGGGATGCGAATCGCATCTTCGATCGCACGATGCGGGAGGCGGAGGCGGCGGTGGGCTTCGCCGCTGCCCGGGAGGATGCGGGCGGCTTTCCGGTGCTCGTCGTGCTCAGTGACGTCAACTGGCGGCCGCTCGACGATTTTTCCCGGCAGACGCCGACGCGCGACGGCTGGCGTTTCGCCGGGAGCCTCGCGACCGACGGGACCCACGTGCCGGGAGCGCGGGCCGGCGGCTCGCGCGCGGTCTACCTCGGTGACGAGGGCAAGGGCTGGGGGCTCGTCAGCGCCGATGGCTGGAGGGTGCCGATGCGGGGCAGCGACTGCGTCGTCTACCACGAGGGCGTCGGGCATGCGATCGGCCTGCCGCATCCCGATCCGCTCGATGGCTCGGTCATGGGTCTGGGTCAGTACCGGGGCTGGCTCGGTGAGTCGTGGATCGACGACGTCCAGAAGCGGCGGCTCGGATGGCAGGGCGCGGGCCGGGCGGCCGAGCCGCGGCGCGACCTCTTCACGACGTTCCGCGCGCTTCCGGATCCAGTGCAGCCGCACCCCGGGGAGGAGGTGTCGCTCGTGCTCGAGTGGCCGACCGACGTGCCGATCGGCGATGCACGGGTCGAGATCCAGACGTCGATGCGTGGGCCGTGGACGAGGATGCCGGTCGCGTCCCGGAGCCTGTCCGACGGCCGGGTGGCGATCGGCTCGTTCGATCGTCCCTGCGGTGTGGCGTATCGCGCCGTGGTCGAGGGAAAGGCCGGGGGCATGCGGCGCGACACCGCGGAGGTGTGGGGGTTTTTCCAGGTCCGCACGCGCGCCGACGAGCCGCCGCCGCCCGAGGACGTGCATCCGACCGATCGCGCCATGGCGACCGACGATGCGGCCACAGGCGGCCGAGCGGATGGTGTGGAGCTGCTGCCACTGCTCGACGCGCCCCGGGCCGTCGCCGGCACCGGGCGCCCGGAGTCCGCAGGCGACGCGGAGCCGCCGACGCTCCTGGCACCGAAGGCGTTCGGCGCCCGGATCGAGATCCCGTACCGGCCTCCCGCCGCCTACCGCCTCACGGTGGTCGCCACGCCCCTCGACGAACCCAACGGGCTCGTGCTCGGGCAGCGGTCGGCGGCGGGCCGCTTTCTCGTGCTGCTCGATTTCCGCCTCGGTGACGGCCGCGTGTCGGCCCTCGAGAACGTGGACGGGCGGAACGTGCAGGCGAACCCCACGCGGATCGACGGCCCGGTGTTCCGCCGCGGGTGTCCAGCGGTCGTGGTCTGCACGGTGCGCGGCGATGGCGTGGAGGTGGAGGTCGACGGACGCATGCTCATCGACTGGCGGGGCGATCCCGCCAGGCTGTCGCTCGCCGAGTACTGGACGACCCCGACCGCCGATGCCCTGTTCCTGGGGGCGTACGACTGCCGCTATCGCTTCCATCGGATGACGCTCGAGCCGCTCGAGGCCCGTGGGGCGGATGACGACGGGAGCGGACCGCCATGATGGTCGCCGCACTCACTCCGGAGGCGACGTCGCTCGCCGTCATCCTGGCCGCGGTCGTCGCGCTCTGGATCACGGAGGCCCTGCCGCTGCCGGTGACGGCGCTGCTCGGCGCGGTGGCGTGCGTGCTCGCGGGCGTCGCCCCGGCGGCCGAGGTGTTCCGCCCGTTCGCCGACCCGCTCATCTTTCTCTTCATCGGTGCCTTCATCCTCGCCGAGGGAATCCGCGTGCACGGCCTGGACCGGCGGCTCGCCTACGGCGTGCTGTCCCTGCCCTGGGTCGACGGCCGACCGCGGCGGATTCTCACGGCGGTGGCGGTGGTCTGCGCGTGCATCACCGCCTTCATCTCCAACACGTGCACGACGGCGATGATGTTCACGATCGTCATGGGCATGCTCGCCGCGATCGACGAGGCGGCCGACGCGACGGGACAGCGGCCCGCCCCCGCCTTCGCCACGGGCCTCCTGCTCTGCGTGGCCTTCGCGTCGTCGGTCGGAGGCCTGGCGACACCCATCGGCACGCCGCCCAACCTCATCGGCCTGGGGTTCATCCGCAACCAGCTCGGCGTGGACGTGTCGTTTCTCGGCTGGTGCGCGGTCGGCTTGCCGATCGTGGTGGTGATGATCGCCGCGACCGTCATCCTGCTGGGGACGCTCTGCCCGGCGGGTGTCACCCGGCTCGATGGCGTCGCCGACCACGTGCGGGCCGAGCGGGCGAGACTCGGCCCGTGGACATCGGGCCAGCGGTCCGCTGCGTGCGCCTTCGCCGTCACCGTGGGTCTGTGGATGGGGCCCGGCATCATCCTCGTCGTGCTCGGTCCGGAGCATCCGGTGTCGCGCTGGCTGCAGGCGCGTCTCCCGGAGGGGGTGGCGGCGCTCATCGGCGCGATCCTGCTGTTCGTGCTTCCGGGTGACCGTCGTGCGACCGACGGCAGATGGCCACGGGCCCTCGGCTGGCAGGAGGCGCGCATCGACTGGGGCATCGTGCTGCTCTACGGAGGCGGCATGGCACTGGGCACGCTGGCTTTCACCACCGGATTGGCCGCGGAGATCGGCGTCGCGATCACCGGTTGGCTGCCGACCGGGCCTGCACGCGCGACCGCGCTCGTGGCCGTCGGCACCCTGGTGGCGGTGCTCACGAGCGAGTTCACGAGCAACACCGCGAGCGCCAACATGGTGGTGCCGGTCGTGATCGCACTGGGTGAGGCGTCGGGCGGCGATGCCCTTCCGGCGGCCCTCGCTGCGACGTTCGCCGCCAGCCTCGGCTTCATGATGCCGGTGAGCACGCCCTGCAACGCGATCGTCTACGGCTCCGGACGGGTGCCGCTGGCCGCGATGATGCGTGCCGGAGTCCTGCTCGACCTGATCGGACTGGGCGTCGTGACCCTGGTCATGCTCGTCGTCGCCCGCATCGGCATGCGGTGAACTCCGCCAGGCAGGCAGGAAGCGAGACGGGATGACGACCAGGACGTCGGGTCCCGAAACGACGCCGCGGCCCGGCCGGGAGCGGGGTTCCGGCCGGACCGCGTCAAGGGTGTCGTCGTCTTCCGCGCCTCGTCGGGGCGTCGCGTCGAAGGGGGCCGAGCGCCGTGCGGCCGCTCAGAAGCCTCCCTCGATGGGCGCGCCGCACTGGCGGCAGCGGGGCTGGGACGGCGGCCGCGGCGTCGGCATCGAACCCGTGGCCCACAAGGCGTGCAGCCTCGGGAACATCGGCGGATTCTGGAGGCAGCCGTGGTGGAGTCGGCTTCCCCAGCACTGTCCGCACGCGTCCGCATGGAACATGTTCGGCGGTGCGCAGCGCGGGCAGCACTCCGCCGGACGGACGTTTCCATGCCACGGGGGCGCCATCATGTCGCGGGAGACGGCACCCGGTGGGATCGAGTCGATCATCGTCCCGTCGATCGCCATCTCGCCGGCAGCGGGGTCGGACGACCGGGCTGCCACGGCGGCGCATGCGAACAACAGGCACGTGATGACGGGGCGAGCGATGCGCACCGGGAGGCTCCTCGAGCGACGTGGGGCGGCCTTTCCGTCCC
>JBJTBO010000266.1:0-2989 GCA_046091445.1 Planctomycetaceae bacterium
GTGATGGCCTCCGGCGCCGCCGGCGCCGCCGGAGGCCATCACGGCGAGGCAGGCCCCGAGGGCGAGCCCGCAGGCGCGTCGGCGGGAGACACCGCACGTGTCCGAGATGGCGCACGGCGAGGAAAAGCGACCGGCCGTCTCGAGCGGTGTGTTCATGCAGTCGTTCTCCGCCACGGCGCGGCACGCCTCACAAGCCATCGCGGCTCACACGAGCTCGGAGATCACCCCGGCGCTGTCGCCGAACGAGGGCGTGTCGATCCCGAATCGGTGTGCGACCGTGAGAAGCAGGTCGGTCATCGGCCGCTCCTCACGATACCGGACGTACTGCCCGTGCTTCAGGCCGAGCCTCGTGCCGCCGGCGAGGACGAGCGGGTAGTTCTTGTGGATATGGGTGTCGCTCGTGCCCGATCCGAACAGGCAGGCGGTCGTGTCGAGGAGCGTGCCGTCGCCGTCGGGCGTGTTCGCGAGCTTCGTGAGGAACTTTCCGAACTGCTCGACGAGGTAGCGGTCGTACTTCGCCCAGCGCTCGTAGCCGCCGGGGCTGCGGTTGCCGTGGCTGAGGTTGTGGTGCGTCGGCAGCCCGAGCACGCTGGGAAACGAGTCGCCGATGCAGGTGCCTTCGCAGGCGATCTGGTAGGTGACCACGCGGGTGGAGTCGGTCTTGAGCGCGAGGTAGACCAGCTCGAACATCGAGTCGAGGTAGCTCTGGGCACCCTGCTTGGCGAAGCCGTCCTGTGCCACGGCCGCGGGATCGACGGCCGGCCGCGGCACGCTCGCCCACTGCTCGGCCCGGTCGAGGTCGTGCTCGAGCTCGCGGATCGACTGGCGGTAGTCGGCGAAGGCCCGCTGATCCTCGGGGTTGAGCCGGTGGATCAGGCTCTGGGCGCTCTCCATCGTGACGTCGAGCACGCTCCGCCGGGGTCGCAGGGCCGCCGTGCCTCCCTCCTCGACGCCGAAGAGCCGATTGAAGATCTGCCGTGGCTCGGAGAGGGCCGGCACGAACTTGCCGTGGCGATCGACGGAAATCGTCTGCGCCATCAGCGGCACGCCCACGCCACCACCGGACGAGAGCACGAGCGAGGGAAACCGCGTCGCCCCCTCCATGTGCGAGGCGATGAGCTGATCGACGCTCACGGAGTTGGCCGATCCCTTGACGATGTTGGCGCCGTTCAAAAACAGCCCGCCGTTGCGGTGCCCCGAGCCGATCACGCGGTAGTGCGGATGGGAGAGGCCGGAGAAGACCGTGAGGTCCTGCCGGAAGGGCTCGAGCGGCTCGAGCGTCCTGCTCAGCCGGTAGTCGCGGCCGCCGTCGCCGTCGGGAAACCAGTTGAAGGCGTCGTAATCGGGATTCCTGCTCTCGGGGTTCTTGGGATCAGTCAGCCGCGGCGGCAGCGACACGCCAAACGGAAAGAAGATCGCGCAGAACCGCTGCCTCCGCTCGGCCGGATCGGGGCCGGCGGCGCCGAGCCTCTCGAGCGACGCGAAGCAGGGGAGGGCGAGGGTCGCGCCCGACCCCATCAGAAACGCCTTGCGACTGATCACGCGCATGATGCCACCCTTCCTGGAAAGTCATTCCGGCAGGCCGGTGAACGACGCCGACGCCGCCACCGCCTGCACGAGAGTCCTGAAGTCGTATCCCGCGTCGATGAACGCCCGCTGCGCCAGCTCCACCGACCGCTCGTCGGCCAGATCGAGCCGACGGCCCGCCGCATACTGCACGACGCCCTCCACGAAGCCGCGGGTGAAGGCGTCGAGCCGCCGTTCGAGGATGTACCGCTTGAGGTCCTCGAGGCTCGCGATGACCGTGCCATCGGCGAGCGCACTTTCGATCATCACGGGCGCCTGCCCGTCGCCGGCCGGGACGGCGTCGCGCCAGCCGCCGGCGGCGTCGAAGTTCTCGAAGGCCAGGCCGAAGGGATCGATCCGCCGGTGGCAGGCGATGCACGAGCCGCTCGATCGGGCGTGCTCGGCGATCCGCTCCCGCAGCGAGGCCGCCCGGATGATCCCCTGTTCCTCCAGCGGCGTCACCTTCGGCGGCGGCGGGGGCGGATCGAAGAGGATCCGCTCGAGCACCCAGGTGCCGCGGCGCACCGGGTGCGAATCGGCACCGTCGGAGTTCATCTTCATGATCCGCGGCTGGGTGAGCACGCCGCCGAGCGGGCTCGTCTCAGGCAGCTTCACGTTCACGAACTCGCCGGTGCCCGCGTAGCCCTCGGCGCAAATGAGCGTCGCCAGCCGCGGCGTGAGCCAGAGGTGGTCGGCGTCGATCAGGCTGCGGACGTCGGCCGGGCCGTCGAGCCCGAGGGCCCCGTGCACCGTCCGACGAAACTGCTCCTTGATCTCCGCCTCGAGTTCCTCGTCGTAGAAGGGATACCGCCCCTTGTCGATCGCGACCTGGTCGAATCGGTCGAGGTGCCAGGCCTCGTCGATGAAGCGATCGACGAACCGCCCCGCCCGCGGGTCGGCGAGCAGCCGCGCCGCCTCGGCCCGCAGCACGGCCGGCTCGAGCAGCGTGCCGTCGGCACCGGCCGCGAGGAGCTTCTCGTCGGGCGGCTCGCCCCACAGCCAGAACGAGAGCCGCGCCGCCAGCAGCAGGGCGTGGGAGCCCGCGGTGGCCGGCTGCGCGAAGTCGTCGAGGAAGAGGTGCTTGGGCGACACGAGCACCGCCGCGAGCGCTTCGTGCACCGCCGGCTCGAAGGCGAGGCCCTCCTTGCGGAGCGCGGCGTAGAGGTCGGTGAACGTGCGCCGGTCGTCGGCCGTGGCGAAGCCGCGGAAGGCCGCATCGACGAAGCGGCCGATCACCTCGGCGGCGTAGGCGTCGGTGGGGCCGCGGTGCGGCGACGCGACGAAGACGGCGCTCTCCGCCGGCACGTCCTCGAGCGTGAGCTCGGCCCAGTCGATCTCGATCGCCGGTGCCCTGCCCGCGAGCGCCTCCTGGTTCTTGCGGAACACCTCCACGAGCTCGGAGTCCTTCATGTAGTAGTTGGGC
>JBJTBO010000267.1:0-2953 GCA_046091445.1 Planctomycetaceae bacterium
GTGGCAGCCCCTCGAGCGATGCCGTGAGCGGGACGAATGCCTCGCGAAACTCGTCGCCCTCGGCCTCGTGATGGCCTAGACGTTTCTCGGGTTGTGCTGAGGCTCCGGGTCGGGGGGCGGCAAAAGTCTCCTCGCTCGGGCCGCGGCGGCCGTTCGCTCGGGAAGCGTTCGCCGACCCCCCTCGCCTCGTCTCGCTCGGCACCGCGCTACCCGGCAGTCTTCCCGTGGATGGTTCAACGGGTCTTGACCGGCACGTCGTTGCGTTGGCGCGGCCCAGGGGTGCTGCGGCCGGCCGCCACGAGTTCGGCGTAGGCGGCACGCATCGCGGCCACGCGGTCGGGCTCCCGCGCGGCAAGGTTCTCGCGTTCACCGAGATCCGCCGAGAGATCCGAGAGCCAGACTTCGCCCGCGTCTTCGTTCGCGCCCGGGCCGCCAGCTCCGAGGATGAGCTTCCACTGCCCGTCTCGAATCGTCGGCACACCCCTGCAGGCGCAGCTCACGGCGTGCCGCCGCACGGCGGCGGTCGATCCCCGCAGCAGCGGCAGGAGGCTCACGCTGTCCTCGCCGGCATCGTCCGGCAGCGGCGCACCGAGCACGTCTGCGATCGTCGCCATGAGATCGGCCTGGTGCACGAGCGCGTCGCAGGTGGTGCCGGGCCGCGCGACCCCCGGATAGCGCACGATGAAGGGCACGCGGTGCCCACCCTCCCACGCATCCGCCTTGTAGCCGCGCAGCGGACCACTCGGATGATGACCTCGCGCCTCGAGTTCCCTCGCGCCCACGTAGGGCGCGAAGCCGGTGTCGCTCGTGAAGAGGACGAGCGTGCGGTCCGCGACACCGGCCCGTTCCAACGCGTCGAGCACGTCACCCACCACGGCGTCGGTCTCCATGACGAGATCGGCGCACGCGTTGTCGAGTCCGCTGGCTCCGCGCCACGGCTCGTTGACCGCGAGCGGCGTGTGCGGGCTGGTCAGCGGCATGTAGAGCAGGAACGGCGTCGCATCCGACGCCGCCTCGGCGATGAAGGCGACGGCCCGGTCGCGGAGCGCCGGCAGGACGTCCTCCAGCCGCCAGCCCTCGAGCGCGGGCCCCTGGAGGCTGGCCCGGTTGTTCCGAAAGTCGCCCGCGGGCAGGAGCGTCGACGGGATGCCGATCGTGCGATCATTCTCGATGAAGCAGAACGGCGGCCAGTTGGGGACGTCGGTGCCGAAGTAGCGATCGAATCCACGAGTCGTCGGACCGCCGCCGAGCGGCCTCGAAAAGATCGCCTGCCATGCGGCCACGTGCGCGTCCGTCACCGTGTCGCGGCCGCGGTCGCCCGGGGAGGTCCGCCGGTTGCCGCCGAAGCCGGTCACCGTCCCCTTTTCAGCGGGCTCGATCGGCCAGTCCCACCCGAGGTGCCACGTGCCGACGCATGCGGTGCGGTAGCCGTGACGGCCGACGAGGCCGGCGATCGTCAGCCGGTCCGGCGCGATGAGCGGCGCGCCCCAGACACCGACGATCCCCGACTGGAGTCTCGTGCGCCAGTGGTAGCGACCGGTGAGCAGCGTGTACCGCGACGGCGAGCAGCAGCCCGACGATGAGTGGGCATCCGTGAACCGCACGCCCTCGGCGGCGAGCCGGTCGACGTGCGGCGTGGGGATCCTGCCGCGGTCCGGGTTGTAGCAGCGGACGTCGCCGTAGCCGAGGTCGTCGGCGTAGAGGATCACGATGTTGGGACGATCTCCGGGGGCGGCCAGCGCCTGCCGACCCATGAGCCACTCACCCGCGGCAAGCGCGAGCACCGCGATCGCCCCGGAGCGGAGCAGGCAGCGCCGTCGGCGCGGACGTCGCTCACCCATCGGATCGACCTCCGTCAGGCCGTGCGGGCGTCACGCCGACACCCCGCTCACCGTCGAGCACGACGACCTCGACACCCGCACCGGCCTCGAGCACCCCCGCGCCCGCCGGCAGCGCGAGCAGGCCGTCGGCGACGGCGAGGCCGACGAGGTCCGACGAGCCGGTCCAGGGGAGCGGATCGGCGAGCCACTCGTTCCGCTCCTGCACGAGACGACACGGCACGTAGGCAGGCCGATCGGGAGGCGCCTTGGCGGTCCCGGTCAGACGTGCCTCGATCCGCCGCCGGTGCCGGGTGCCGGGGGGGCGACCGGCAAGGATCTGCAGGGCTGGCCTGACGAAGAGCTCGAAACAGACGAGGCTGCTCGCCGGATTGCCGGGCAGGCCGAAGACGAGCGTCGCGGATTCACCGGCCGGGCGACGGAGGATGCCGAACCACACCGGCTTGCCGGGCTTGAGCCGCACCTTGTGAAACACCTGCTCGACGCCGCACGCGGCGAGCGTGCCGGGCACGAGGTCCAGGTCGCCCGCGGAGACGCCGCCTGAGACGAGCAGGATGTCGGCGGCGAGTGACTGGGCGATCGCGGCCCGGAGGGGCTCGGGGCGATCGGGGGCGATGCCCTGCAGGATCGGCTCGGCATCGAGTGCCGCGACGGCCGCGGCGAGCATCGGGCCGTTGGAGTTGCGCGTCTGCCCGAAGCCGGGCGAGGCGTCGTGCGGCACGAGTTCGCTTCCCGTCTGCAGAATCGCCACCCGCACGCGCGGGCTCGCGATCACGTGCGTCGCGCCGGCCTCGGCGGCGAGCCCGATCGCCGCGGCACCCAGTCGCGTCCCCGCGGGCAGCACCTCCTGCCCGCGCCGGAAGGCGCTGCCGCGCCGAGCCACATGCTGCCCGACGCGGAAGCCGCGTTCGTGCAGCCGGACGCGACTCCCCGCGTGAGCCCGTGCGGTGTCCTCGACAGCCCGCTCGATCGGCACGATCGCGTCGGCGCCCTCGGGCAGCGGAGCGCCGGTCATGATCCGGGCGCACCCACCGGGACGGACCACGATCCCCGTCACGTCGCCCGCGGCGAGGTCGACCGCGACCTCCAGTTCCACGACCCCGTCTCCCACGGCC
>JBJTBO010000268.1:0-4788 GCA_046091445.1 Planctomycetaceae bacterium
CGGGGATCGGGCTCTTCGACCTCGTGGCGATGAGCTTCAAGAAGATCAACCCCGCGATCATCGTGCTCAGCAAGATCATGGCCGTGCAGGCCGGGCTCGGGGACTCGAGCGGCATCACGCGCCAGGCCCTCGAGGGGCACTTCATGGCCGGGGGGCGCGTGCCCCTCGTCGTGCAGGCGCTCATCGCCGCCAACAAGGCGAAGATGCGCGACCTCGACTGGAAGCTCGCCACGGCGTCGAGCGACTCGCGGCCGCTGTTCTTGCCCGGGCAGTCGATCACCTTGGGGTAGACGGAGGTCTGCACCGCCTCGCGGACGTTCCGGCCGGCCAGGTCGATCGCCGTGGCGAGCATCCAGTCGAGGTCGCGCATCTTCGCCTTGTTGGCGGCGATGAGCGCCTGCGCGACGAGGGGCACGCGGCCCCCGGCCATGAAGTGACCCTCGTGGGCCTGGCGCGTGATGCCGCTCGAGTCCCCGAGCCCGGCCTGCACGGCCATGATCTTGCTGAGCACGATGATCGCGGGGTTGATCTTCTTGAAGCTCATCGCCACGAGGTCGAAGAGCCCGATCCCCGCGCTCGATGCGTACGACTGCACCCAGAGCCGCAGGTAGCGCGCGAGCACGGCGAAGACGACGAGGGCGAGGACGATTCCCAGCCCGAGCAGGATGAGCATCGGCATGGTTCGGATTCCGGACGCGGAGGAGAGTGGATGGTGCGCGAGGCGTGGGCGGCGTCCCCGGGCCGCGCGCTCGTCCGCCGCGAAAGCCTTGTTCGGGGGCGGGCACGAGTCAAGCCGCCGGCGGCTCGAGCTGCTCGAAGTCGAACTCCTCCAGGGTGCGCGACAGCGGCGGGGGGGATCCGGCGGCGGGTCGTTCTGCGGGTGACGATTGTGCCGACGCGGCCCCGCGCGGCGTCTCCTCCGCAGCCGGATCGGCTGCCACCCGCACGACAAGCGCGGCCCCCTGCACGCCGACCACCTGGACGCTCGTGCCGGGCGCGATCACCCCACCCTCGGCGAGCGCCTCGCACGCGAGCCCGTCGACCTCCACGCCCCCCCACGGCAGCATCTCGGTCATGGCCCGTCCCGTGCGCCCCACGAGCCGCCGCAGCCGCGTGCGTCGCTCGGCTCCCGGAACGACGTCGTCCGCGGACGGCGGCGGCGGCAGCACCCGCCGGCCGAGAGGCGTTTCCGGAAACCACCGGAACGCCGCCGCGAGCACGGCCGGAACGGCGACGCTCGTGAGGGCGAGCGCGGCGAGGCCGACGGCCGGCCCCTGCTCGACGAAGGCCGTGACCACCGCCGCCACGATCGCGACGACGCTGATGAAGCCGAGCACGCCGCCGGAGGGCACGAAGACCTCGAGCACCATCACCGCAAGACCGACGAAGAGGAGCGAGGCGACCCAGAGCAGTGCGTTCATGGTGATGAGCGTGGATCGTCCCCGGGTTCGACGCGACCGCGACGTCAGGCCCGCTGCACGTAGACGCGACCGTTCCGTACCGTCACCACCCGCACCGGCGTGCCCGGTTCGATCAGCGCGCCGTCGCTGGCGACATCGAGGATCCGACCGCCGAGCCACGCCTTGCCCGCCGGCGCGAGACGCGACGTGGCGGTGCCCTCGACCCCGACGAGTGCGTCGAGCGGCTCATCGAGCAGGTCCTCGGCCGACTCGACCGGCGGAGGCAGCAGCACGTGGCGGAAGAGTGGCGTCGACGGCAGCCACTGCCGCACGGCGAGGCCGAGCGCGCTGACCCCGGCGATCGCCCCGAAGATGCCCAGGAGCGACCACTGCATCTGACGGATCTGGTAGTCGTTGACGGGAAGCACGAACGACTGGCTCGCCAGCACGAGCGACGCGACGACGAGGAGGCCGCCGCCGAGGCCGAGCACGCCGAAGCCCGGCAGCACGAGGATCTCCGCCGCCACACAGATCACGCCCGCGAGAAAGAGCATGACCTCCAGCCAGCCCGCGGTACCCTGCAGGTGCTGGCTCCAGAAGTAGACGATGAAGGCGACCATCGCGACGAAGCCGCCGAAGCCGAAGCCCGGCGTCTTGAGCTCGATGTAAAGGCCGGCCCCGCCGATCAGGAGCAGGAGCCACGCGAGGCTCGGGCTGGCGAGCGCCGCGAGCAGCTCCTCGGCCCAGCCCGGCTCGGGCATCGGAATGTCGTCGTCGATCGCATAGGCCCGCCGCAGGCCGTCGAAGTTCGTGACGACGTGCGTGGCCAGGCCGAACGCGTCGGCCCGTGCACCGTCGAGCGAGAGCGGGCCGACACCGACCTCGGCACCCACCTCCCAGGCGTCGCGGTCGGCCCGTGCGGCGAGCTCCTCGTCGCAGAAGAATCCCACCTTTCCGGTGCCGCGATCCACGACGCGCCGCACGACGACACCCGGCACCACGAGCGCCACCGGCAGCGACCAGGAGCGGTCCCGCACCCGGGCCACGCCGGCCCGCCACGCGGCCGCGATCGTCGCGGTCGGGTGCATCACGAGTTCGTCGCACGCGAGCGCCACGAGGGCCGCATCACCGCGGGCCTCGCGCGGCACGTAGGCGACGGTGCGCACGTCGGCGGGATCGAGGCTGGCCAGCCAGGTCGCCAGGACGAGCGCCTGCTCCGGCGCGCCGCCGGCACTGTCGATGCGCAGGCAGAGCAGGTTGCACCCCTCGACGATGGCCCGTTCGAGCCGCGTCCGGATGCGGCCCACCGCGTCCCCCGTGATCGCCCCGGAGAGCACCACCTGCGTGGGGCGCCAGCCGCCGTCGAGCGCGGGGTTCGCCGCGAGCGATCCGTCGGCAAGGCCGAGGCCGGCCGTCACGTCGCGGACGCTGGAGGCGAGGAGCCGCACGAACCCGAGCTCGCGGGCGCGACGCCCGGGCAGTGCCAGTGGCGACGGCTGCAGCTCCTCGACGTCGAGCACGACGCCGCGGCGACGCAGGTCGTCGATCTCCCCCGGGGCGACGAACTGCTCACCCGCGTCCGTCGCGCCGGGGGCCACGCGGGTCGCCGGATCGACGAGGCTCACGGCCACCGCCGGCGGCACGGTGCGCCGGCGGGCCGCGATCTCGCCATAGGCGACGCGCACGGGCGCGTCGATCGTCGCACCGGGAACGTGCGCGGGACCGAGCACGGCGTCGGCCGGCATCACGATCTCCTCGCAGGCGAGCACGGGCAGCACCGCATGCCCCGAAACGCCCTGGGGCAGGAACGCGACCGTCTTCACGCCCGTGAGACGCGCATCGGTCAAAAACCGCGCGAGTTCCAGCGCGCGGCCGAAGTCGCTCGCGGCCGGGTCACCCTCGCCGCCGCCCGTGAACTCGAGCACGAGCACGCCCCGCTCGGGCGCGGCCCGTCGCAGCACGTCGAGCTGCCGCAGGATCGCCGCGGTGACCTGGGTGTCGCGCGTGCCGGTGATGGGAAGCCGGACCGGCACCAGCACCGCCTCGGGCGCGGCGCGCGCGGCATCGGACCACGGGGTCACCGCGAGGGCGGCCACCATGCCCCACGCGAGAGCCAGCCCGCTTCGCGCCCGACGTGGGCGGCTCGTCGAACCGTGCCGCATCGGTCGTCTCCGGACAGGCATTCGCACCGCCACGCATTCTAAAACCATGCCGCATCGAGTCAAAAAAACGCGGCCGGAATCGACGCCGCAGCCGCGCTGCGACGCCCCGCGCGACGGGGCTCACGAAATCCGTACACGGCCCTCGCCGCGGGCACGAACCTCTATACTTTGCGACATGTCGCCAGCAGCCACCATCGCCGATCAGACGTTTCCGACTCCAGCGGAGCTCACCGAGCTCCTCGCCACACGGGCCCTGCGCCGCGGCACGTTCACCCTCGCCTCGGGCCGCACCGCGAGCTTTTATCTCGACGTCAAGCAGGTCGTACTCGACGCCCGCGGTGCGATGCTCGTCGGACGCGCCATCCTGCACAGGCTCGCGGCGCTCGGGCCGCTCCCCGAGGCGGTCGGCGGCATGTCGAGCGGCGCCGATCCGGTGACCGGAGCCGTCGTCACGATGGCGGGAGTCGACGGCATCCCGCTCAAGGGCTTCCTCGTGCGCAAGGAGGCGAAGGGGCACGGTCTCCAGCGGTTCGTCGAGGGGCCGGTCGTGCCGGGCCAGCGGGGCGTCATCCTCGAGGACGTGATCACGACCGCCGGCTCCTCGCTCGTGGCAATCGCCCGCGCCCGTGCGTTCGGCCGCGTCGTCGACCGCGTCGTGACGGTCGTCGATCGACTCGCAGGGGGCCGCGAGGCGCTCGCGGCGGAGGGCGTGCCCCTCGAGGCGCTCGTCACGCTGCACGACCTCGGCATCGCGCCGGACGCCCCATGAACATCGGCACTTCCCTCGCCCCGGCCCGCCGTCCCTGCCCGCGGTGTGGCGGGGCGGGACGGGCCCGCTCCGCCTGGCGGCTGCGTGCCATCACGCTCGTCACGCTCGTCACCGGTGCCGCCGGCGTCGGTGCGGCGCCGGTCGCCGAGCACGCGGCGCCCGACGTGATCGCAGAACTCGTCGGCCAGCTCGGCGCCGGCGACTACGCGGTGCGCGAGATCGCCGCCGCGAGGATCGTCGAGCTCGGCGGCCCGGCAGCCGACGCGCGGCTCACGGCGGCCGAAACCAGCACCGACCTGGAGGTGGCGCTGCGGGCACGCTGGCTCGTCGAGGCGATGCCCGCCACGCTCGGCGCGGCGGACGACGCGCCGGCAGCGGCCGCGCTCATCGACCGCTTCCAGGCCGCGAGACGCGACAGCGACATGCTCCGGTCGAGACGGGCGATCCGCGCCAGCGG
>JBJTBO010000269.1:0-2830 GCA_046091445.1 Planctomycetaceae bacterium
ATCAGCCGGTACCACCTCAAGCTGCAGTCCGATCACGACAAGATCGTCGCCACCGACCTCGAGAGCACCAACGGCACGCGGGTCAATGGCGAGGAGATCAGCGTGCGCATCCTCCGGGACGGCGACATGATCGCGCTCGGGCGCTCGCTCCTGCTCGTCGGCTCGCCGGAGGACATCGATCGACGGATCGCGGAGCTTGCCGCCCGTCAGCCGGATGGGGCCGGCGTGCAGCCGCAGCAGATTCGTGAGCGGATCGACAGGCTCGTGGAACACCATTCGGACGTGATCGAGGACGTCGCCGACGTGCGCTCCCCGCTCCCGTCGGGGCCGCCCCCGTTGCCTGAGCGACTCAGCGCCGCGCAGACGGCAGAACTCGCCGAACTCCTCGACTATGTGCAGGGCGTGCTCCGACGGGCGACGGAAGTGGCCGTGCTGCGCCCCGGCCAGGACCGCGGGGTGGTCGAATTCGCGGAGTGGCAGGCCGTGCTCGACATGCAGGCGAGGCTCGCGGAACTGCTGCGGCATATCGCCGATCCGCGGGGCGATTGAGCACGCCGACGGGTCGGGGCGGCCGGCGGGGCATCGGCTACACTCCGGGGCATCCTGCGAGGCCCACGGATGAGCACGCCCCCGTTCGCGCACCTGCACTGCCACAGCCACTACAGCCTGCTCGACGGGGCGAGTTCGATCGACCGGCTCGTCACGCGGACGGCGGAACTCGGGATGACCGCGCTGGCGATCACGGATCACGGGAATCTGCACGGCGCACTCGAGTTTTACGGCAAGGCCAGGGCGGCCGGGATCAACCCGATCATCGGGTACGAGGCCTACATCGCCCCGGGCAGCCGGTTCCAGAAGGATGCCGGGAGCCAGAAGGACTCGAGCTACCACCTCACGCTTCTCGCGCGTGACCGCATCGGTTTCGCAAACCTGCTCCAGCTCGCGACGAAGGCCTATCTCGAGGGGTTCTACTTCAAGCCGCGGATCGACCGGGATCTGCTGCAGGAGTTCGGCGAAGGGCTCATCTGCCTCTCCGGATGCCTGTCCAGCGAGTTCAGCCGGGCCCTGATCGGTTCGTCCCGCGAGCAGCACGAGTCGCTCGCGCAGGCGCGGGAGGTGGCGGGCTGGTTCCAGTCCACCTTCGGCGACCGGTACTTCATCGAGATCCAGGACAACGGGCTCGACCTGCAGCGGCAGATCACCTCCGTGGCCCTGGAATTGTCGGCGGAGATGGGGGTGCCCCCGGTGGCCACGTGCGACTGCCACTACGTCAACCGCGAGGACGCCGAGGCGCAGGACATCCTGCTCTGCGTCAACACCGGCCGGTTCCGCAACGACGCGACGCGGATGAAGATGGACTCCGCCGAGTTCTATCTGAAGAGCCCGGCCGAGATGCATGCCGCGTTCACAGGCCTCGACCGGAGCGTGGTCACCGCTGCCGTCGCCCGCAGCCAGGCGATCGCGGATGCGGTGTCCATCGAGCTCGACCTCGGCAAGAGGCATTTTCCGGGCTTCGACGTCCCCGGTGGCCTCACGCCGTCGGCCGAGCTCCGCCGGCTCTGCCTCGAGGGCCTGCACGAGCGCTATGCCTCGGTCGCGAAGCGGTGGGCCGACGGCGTGCCGCCGGCCTCGGGAGGCTCGGGGCCGCTGCGGGCGGACGTGATCGAGCGGCTCGATCGCGAGCTCGGCGTGATCGACACGCTGGGCTTCGCGAGCTACTTCCTGATCGTGTGGGACTTCGTGCGGCACGCCCGTGAGCGCGGCATCCCGGCGGCGGCGAGGGGGTCGGGCGTCGGAGCCCTCGTGGCCTACTCGCTCCACCTCTCGCACGTGTGTCCGCTGGAGTACGACCTGCTGTTCGAGCGGTTTCTCGACGTCAACCGTCGCGAGGCGCCCGATATCGACATCGACTTCTGCAAGGAACGCCGCGGCGAGGTCATCGACTACGTCAAGGAGAAATACGGCGAGGCCAACGTCGCCCAGATCGGGACGTTCGGCACGCTGGCAGCCCGCGCGGCGATCCGGGACGTGGGGCGGGCGCTCGGCATGCCGGTGCCGCGCGTGGACCAGATCGTGTCGCTCGTCCCCGACCAGCTCGGCATCTCACTCGAGGACGCCGCGGCGCCGGGCACCCAACTGGCCGACGCCTGCGAGGCCGATCCGGAGGTCGCCGAGCTCGTCGGGCTGGCGCGGCGGATCGAGGGGCTGGCTCGCAACGTCGGCACGCATGCCGCCGCCGTGGTCATCGCCGACCGACCGCTCGTGGAATACGTGCCGCTCCAGCGGGTGACGGGAAAGGAGGAGGTGATCACCCAGTGGGCCATGGGCGACGTCGAACGCGCCGGGCTCATGAAGATGGACTTCCTCGGCCTCCGCTACCTCACGGTCGTCGCCAAGACGCTCGAGATCGTGCACGGCACGCGGCAGCGGAGGCTCGACCCGCTGGCGTTTCCGCTCGACGACGCGGCGACGTTCGCGACCCTCTGTCGTGGCGAGACGAAGGGCATCTTCCAGCTGGAGAGCGGAGGCATCCGTGACCTGCTCCAGCGGATGAAGCCCGACCATTTTCTCGACATCGTCGCGGTCAACGCGCTCTACCGGCCGGGGCCGCTCGAGGGCGGCATGGTCGACGAGTACGTCAACGTGAAGCACGGGCGGAAGCAGCCCGAGTTCCTGCACCCGGTCATGGAGGAGGTGCTCGCCGAGACGCACGGCGTGATGGTGTACCAGGAGCAGGTGATGCGGATTCTGGAGCGGCTCGGAGGAATCGAGCTCTCCAGCGCGTACACGTGCATCAAGGCGATCAGCAAGAAGAAGCTCGAGACCATCG
>JBJTBO010000270.1:0-18190 GCA_046091445.1 Planctomycetaceae bacterium
TCGGCAGGCGATTGTCGAGGTGCCATTGGCCGTAGTAGCCCTCCGCCGCACCGGCCGCGACGCCCGGAAAGAAGAACGGGTCGTCCGGCACGAACGCGGCGAGCAGGTACCGTGCCTCCAGTCGCTCGGCGTGCATGACCGGGGAGCGGCCCGCCCGTCGCGATCGACGCGGGTGACGACGCATGGAGATCTCGTGAACCTGATGGAGCGGGACGAATGGTGCGCGACGCACGGAGCCCATCATCCTACAGCATGGTGGCGCCACGGAGCGATCTGCTTCGTCCAGGCAGAGCACCCGGGCGATGGGTCAAAAGTCGTAGTCGAATCGCATGCCGTAGGCATCGGTGAGGCTGTTGCCCACGCGTTTGTCCTCGAGGAACGCCCGGACGTAGTTGAACTTCCAGCGGGTGTAGGGGTTCAGATACCAGTTGAGGCCGACGGTGAAGTCGGTGAGGTTGTTGCCCTGGATGTCCTTGTCGTTGAGCACGATGTTCGAGAACCGCGCGGCCACCTCCCAGGCACCAAGGCCGGTTTGGATGCCCTGGGAACGCGTGCGCACGCGGAAAAAGTCCTCGAAGGGTTCCAACCGGCCGTGGATGCCCTGTGAGCGGTCGTAGGGTCGGTGCTCCCCGGTGAGGAAGTAGCTCAGCTGCGCCATGTAGCCGTTGAAGAAGAGGTCCGGCCGACCGGAGCGGTGCACGGCGGCGAAGGCATACTCCGACTGGAGTGACAGCGGGCCGAGGATGAGCGCGAACTCGGGGTCGAACAGCTGGAAATGATCGACGTCCTTGATGGTGCCGGTGTCGACGAAGATCGGCGCGAACGGGCTCGGCACGCCGTTCTGGTAGTTGCTCGGGGAGGGCGGCCCGATGGGGCCGAAGACCGTGGCCGGCTGCTGCTTGCGGATTTCGGGCGTGTTGCGGAAGCGGACCTGGTTCTGGAACGCATCGCGGTAGCTGTATGCGCCGCCGAGATGGAGGTACTGGCGGCCGTCGGTCACCTCGTCCCACCATGGCAGCCACGTGCCGCGCAGCGTGAGGGCCTGCCCGCTGTCGAACGAGTCGTTGCCGGTGTTGTCGCTGTTCGTGCGGAACGTGCCGATCGCCCAGGTGGTCCGGTCCTCGAAGAGGGTTCCGTAGGCCATGATGCCCATGTTGCGGGCCGGCGCGAACGTGTCGACCAGCGACCGCTCCATGAACGTGTTGTTGCGGTTCTGCGTCACGCGCTCGAGCGAGAAGGGCTCGAAGTAGTGGCCCGCGCGGACGTTCTGCACCCAGGGCAGCCGTTTCCACTCGATGTAGTTGTCGAGGTAACTCGGCACGTTCGCGAGCGCGAAGTCGACACCGAACGAGTATTCAAACACCTCGAAGGCGGTGCCCCGGGCGCCGATGCGGAGACGACGAAACTGCGCGCCATCCTGCAGGTCGCCGACGGCGGCCCGGCTGACGGGGCCCTGGCCGAAATAGACCTGATCGGCCTGCATCTGGCCGGTGACGCGGAACGACGGTTTGCGCGCCTCGTCGCGAGTCTTCTTCTCGGCGGCACCGACGAGCGTGTCGAGGCCGCGTTCGATGGTCGAGAGCCGTTCGGCGCTCGGCTCGTCTCCCGCGTCTCCCGTCGTCACCTCCGCACGCTCCGCGCGCATGGCCTCGATCTCACGCTCGAGGCGTCGGACGTCGGCTTGCAGCTCCCCGATCCCGGACGGTGGAGCGGGCATCTCCTCGGCGACCACCGGCACCTGGCCGACCGCCGGCACGGCGCTCGCCAGGCACCATGCGCAGACCGCCGCACGCGCAGCGGAGATCGCTCGATGCATGGAGATCCGGATCACGACGACCCTGCGCCCGCGCAGTCCGTGGCCGACGGGGGCCGTGCGGCGAGGACCTACCGCACGGCGACACAATCACTTCTATCGGCACAATCCGGTCAGTCGGATGAGCCGGCGCAGCTTGCCACACCCCCGTCGTCCGCCGGAAACGTGCCATCTCACGCAGCCGGCGCCGTCAGGCGGGCCGGGGCAGCCGGGCCATCGTCCGGCATCACCGGATCTCGCGCAGGGCCCCCTCGATGACGTCGAGGCCCTCGGTGAGCTGGCTCTCGGTGATCACGAGCGGGAAGAGGAACCGCATCACATTGCCGTGCGTGCCGGCTCCGATGAGGATCACGCCCCGCTCGAGGCAGCGGGACGCGACCGCCGTGAACGTCTCCTTGGACGGCGTGCGGCTCGCGCGGTCGGTCACGAACTCCACCGCCATCATCGCACCGAGCCCGCGCACCTCCCCGATGCACGGGAACTCGCGGTACCAGTCCTCGAGCCTCCGCCGCAGCACCAACCCGAGCGCCGCCGCATGCTCGGCGACGCGTTCCCGCTCGTAGACCTCGATCGTCGCGAGGGCGGCGGCACAGGCCACCGGGTTGCCGCAGTAGGTGCCCCCGAGGCCGCCGACCTGGACGCCGTCGAGCAGGTCGGCACGGCCCACGACGGCGGAGACCGGCAGGCCGCCGCCGAGCGACTTCGCCACGGTCACGAGGTCGGGCTCGATGCCGTACTGTTCGGTCGCGAACATCGTGCCGGTGCGGCAGAACCCGGTCTGGATCTCGTCCGCGATGAACAGAATGCCGTGCTCCCGGCAGAGCGCGTGGAGCCCCTGCACGTAGCGCGGCGGTGCCACGAGGAAGCCCCCCTCGCCGGTGACGAGCTCGATCCACAGGCAGGCGATGCCCCCCGGATCGACGTGCGTGCGGAAGAAGTCGCGGACGCCGTCGAGCAGGTGGTCGACGTACGCGTTCTCGTCAGGGGCGCCGCCGTGGGAGAACCCGCTCCGGTAGAGGTACGGATAGGGCAGCCGATACACCTCGGGCATGAACGGGCCGAAGCCCGCCTTGTAGGGCGCGACCTTGCTCGTCAGCGACAGCGCCATGTAGGTGCGACCCGCGAAGCCGTGCTCGAAGGTGAGCACGCCGGCGCGGTTCGTCGTGCGGCGTGCGATCTTCACGGCGTTCTCCACCGCCTCGGCGCCCGTGTTGAAGAGCACCGACTTGCGGGGTCCGGCCGACGGCACGATGACGTTGAGCTTCTCGGCGAGCGCGACGTAGGACTCGTACGGCGCGACGTTGAAGCAGGTGTGGAGGAAGCGGCCCGCCTGCTCCCGCACGGCCGCCACGACCGCCGGATGGGCGTGGCCCACGTTGACGGTGCCGATGCCCCCGGCGAAGTCGAGGTACGTGTTGCCGTCCACGTCGGTGAGCACGGCGCCGTCGGCCCGCTCGACGAACACGGGCGTCACCATGAAGGGGCTCGAGGAGACGGCCGCCCGGCGCCGCTCGAGAAGGGCCCGCGACCGCGGCCCGGGCACGGGCGTGCGGATGTCGATCGTCGTCATGCCACGCCTCCACGCCCGCCGGCGATCAGTACCACGCGAGCGGTGCCTCGCCGAGATTGATGTGCACCTGCTTCGTCTCGAGAAACTCCTCCTGACCATGGAGGCTCATCTCGCGGCCGTGACCGCTCTGCTTGTAGCCGCCCCACGGCGACTCGACGTAGCACGGCTGCATGCTGGTCACCCAGACGATCCCCGCCCGCACCGCCTTCACCACGCGCAGGCAGCGGAAGATGTCGCGCGACCAGACCGCCGCCGCGAGCCCGTAGGGCGTGTCGTTGGCGATCCGGATCGCGTCGGCCTCGTCGGCGAAGGGAATCACCGTGACGACGGGGCCGAAGATCTCCTCGCGGGCGATCCAGGCGGAGTTGTCGCTCTCGAAGATCGTCGGCTCGACGAAGCAGCCGCGGGCCGGCGCCGCGGGCCGGCCGCCGCCCGCCACGAGCCGCGCCTCCTGCCGGCCGCGTTCGATCGCCGCGAGCACACGGTCCGCATGCTCGCGGCTGACGAGCGGACCCATCTTCGTCGCCCGGTCGAGCGGGTCGCCGAGCCGGATCCGGGCCGTCTTCTCGCGCATACGTGCCACGAACTCCGTGGCGATCTCCCGCTGCACGAGCACCCGCGAGCCCGCCGAGCAGACCTCGCCCTGGTTGATGAAGACGCCGAAGAGCGCGCCGTCGGTGGCGGCGTCGAGGTCGCAATCGGCGAAGAAGATGTTGGGCGACTTGCCGCCGAGCTCGAGCGACACCTTCTTGAGGTTCGATCGTGCCACGCCGTGGAGCACCTCGCGGCCCGTCTCGGTGCCGCCGGTGAAGGCGATCTTGTCCACCTCCATCGACTCGACGAGCGCGCGGCCGGCGACCGGACCGTCCCCGGTGACCACGTTGAAGACCCCGGGCGGAAGCTCGGGAACGTGCTCGCGGATGAGGCGGGCGAACTCGAGCATCGAGAGCGGCGTCTGCTCCGCGGGCTTGAGGACGACCGTGCAGCCGGCCGAGAGTGCCGGCCCGAGCTTCCACATCGCGAGGAGCAGCGGGTAGTTCCACGGAACGATGAGGCCCACCACGCCCACCGGCTCCTTGAGCGTGAGGTTGATGGCGTTGTCGGGAACGGGGAGCGTCTCGCCGTGGATCTTCGTGGCCAGGCCGCCGTAGTACTCGAGGCACGTGGCCGCGTCCTGGACGTCCATCTCGCTCTCGACGATCGGCTTGCCGCAGGTGCGGGTCTCGAGGTCGGCGAGGCGATCGGCATGCTCGCGCACCACCGCGGCCATGTGGAAGAGCACGCGGCCGCGCGCCTGCGCCGTGGTCGAGCGCCACGGGCCGGTGTCGAAGGCGTCGCGCGCGGCCCGGACGGCGGCCGCGACGTCCGCGGCCGAGGATTCGGCCACGGTCGCGATCACCTCGTCCGTGGCCGGGTTGACGATCGGCCTGGTGGCCGCCGCGGCCACCCACTCGCCGCCGAAGAAGTTGCGGTGTTCGATCACGTCGTCCGCTCCGGCCGTGCGGGGTGGTGCCTCGGCGGAGCCGAAACCCCGGCCTGCCCTCGAGAGGCATGATACTCGGGAGGCGCTCGGGCAGACGCTGCGGCGGCGCACGCCGGACGACCGGGCGCGTCCGGGCAGATTACGTCGCTTCGCCCGTCACCTGCGATCCCGCCGCGTCACGACGTGGAGAAGGCCCGCGCGAGTCGGCGGAGCGCCTCGGCGAGTCGGGTCGTGGGGCAGGCGTTGTTGAGCCGGATGAAACCGGGCGTGCCGAAGTCGCGCCCATCGGAGGGCCCGAGCCCCGCGGCCTCGCACCGGGCCTGGGGATCATCCGCCCCGGTGCCACGACAATCGATCCACGACAGGTAGGTCGCCCGCGCGGGAACGCAGGAGAGTCCGGGGATGCGCGCCACCGTCTCCTGCACCATGTCGCGGTGGCGGGCGAGCACGGTCACGAGTCGCCGCCGCCACGCGTCACCGTGCCGCCACGCGGCCTCGGCCGCGGCGTAGCCCAGCGGATTGACCATCGGCACGAGCCCGCCGCCCGCCTTCCGCAGGCTGTCGCGCTCGATGCCCGTCGGCAGGATCGCCGCGGCGCAGGCGAGCCCGGCGAGATTCCACGTCTTCGACGGTGCGGTGAGCGTGACGCTCGTGGCCGTGGTGGGATGGTCGAGACTCGCGAACGGCACGTGGCCCGCGTCGTCGAGCAAGAGGTCCGACCAGATTTCGTCGCTCACGACGGTGATGCCGTGCCGCATGGCGATGTCGGCGATCCGCAGGAGGTCGCCGCGGGAGAACACCGTGCCGGTGGGGTTGTGGGGATGACAGAGCCACAGCATCGTCGTCCCCGCCTCCGCCGCCGCCGCCTCGAGCGCGTCGAAATCGATCGTCCATGCGGCAGGTGACTGCACGAGCGGCACACGCACCGTGCGGCGGCCGGCGCGGACAGGCAGCGACAGGAACGGCGGGTACACCGGCGTGAACGTGATGATCCCGTCGCCGGGCCGCGTGAGCAGTCGCGCCGCGAGGGCCAGGCCGGTGACGACGCCCGGCGTGCCGACGACACGGCCCGGATCGATCGACCACCCGTGGAGCGCGGCGAGATGCGCCGCCAGGGCCGGCCCGAAGTCGGGCGGGTCGTTCGTGTAGCCGAAGATGCCGTGATCGACGCGCGCCCGGATCGCGTCGAGGACGACCGCCGGCGTGCGGAAGTCCATGTCGGCCACCCAGAGCGGCAGCACCTCGAGACCGTCCCAACGGTCCCACTTCTCCGAGCTGGTGCCGTGGCGGTCGGGACAGTCGTCGAAGTCGTGATCGGCGTGGGTCATCGTGGGGTGACGGGGGCGGCGGGAGTCGCGGGACCGGCGGGGTGCCGCGACGGAGCGCGAGTGTATCCGCGCGATTCCGAGTCCCGCATGGGGCGGTCCATCGTACGAGGCTCGGGGGTGCCCACGCCCTCTCGCGGGACGCTCGCTTCGGTCCTGACGGCGAACCCGTTTCTCGTGAAGGATGCACGCAATTCGGATCGGCGTGCTGCGAGGCTCGGGGGTGCCCACGCAAACGTGCGGGGAGGGCGCGTGGTCAGTAGCGGTACACCGCCGCCACGCCGCTTTCGGTCGGCATGGCGTTGCGCACGAGCGCGACCACCGTGCCACCCTTCTCGAGCACGGTCTCCGCGACGGCGCCGAAGAGATCCTCCGCGACGGACGCGAACTCAGGGCGGCGGCGTCCGCCGTCTGACAGGGCTTCGTCGGCGGGCCTGATCGCGCCGGTCGCGCGGTCCATGTGCCCGGCCTCGAACCGATCCACTTCGACGAGGAGCGTCGCGATGCGACCGGCGACGGCGGCCCGCGCCACCTCCGCGAGGTCGCTGGACGCGAGGTCACGACCGCGCGACCGAAGGCCGCCACCGCCTGCCCGACCCGCGCCGCGCGACTCGCTGCGAGCAGCGGCGTGACGGCCGCGGCGAGCGTGTCGCAAGCCATGAGCGCGGGATCGAGCGGGACGTGTTGCTCGAGGAGCCAGGCGTTCTTCGTGAGCCCGCGGAACGTGGTGGCGAGCGGCGGTGCGCCCACGAGCACGAGCGGCAGCGTCGTGCGGCGCGACAGCTGCTCGAGCACCGTGGCGTCCACGAACCGCAGAAAAATCTCCGTGTCCTTCTCGACCTCGTCCTGCCTCGACCCGAAGCCACCGTGCACGGTACCCGAAGCACCCATGCCCGCCGGGCCCATGCCGGTCTGCACGCGATGCGGCTCGAGGATGTCGACGTCCACCACGTCCGCGATTTCGAGCGACGGAGACTCGCCACCGGGGGTCGTGAGCGTCACCGGATCGAGCGTGACCGATGCGTCGGCGTCCGCGCCGCCGGCCGGGCCGTGCCAGACGAACGCCTCGAACACCCAGGCCCGCCGGCTGGTGAGGGCGAGCACGTGGCAGCGTTCGAGCGACGAGGCCGCATGCACGAGCGGCAGCGTGTGGAAGCGCCGGCCGACGAGCGCGAGTGTGGGAACGGGCTGCTGGAGCAGGAAGACGCGGGCCCTGCCGTCGGCGGCGAGGATCGCCAGGCCGTCGCGCGTGTGCTCCCAGAAGTCGTGATCCTCGGCCAGCAGGCGGAAGGGCCGGAGGAGCCGCTCGACCGTGTCCCGGGGATGGGCTTCATCGAGCGTGCGTTCGAGGGTCTCGACGAGGTATCGGTACGTCGGTCGATCGACGGTGTTCTCGGGCACGCTGCGGTGCGTGGTCAGATAGAGCGAGAGACATGGAGCGGGCTGGGGCGCGAGGAGCGACCGCACGGCGTCGAGCGACACCGGCTCGACCCTGATCGCTTGGAGTTCGGTCGTGATCGTCGCCATGGGATGCACCGGATGCCTCGACCGCCGCCCGCCGCGCCCGCGACGACTCGACTCGGTCGCAGAACCGTCGAGATGCCGATCACCGCGGGCAAGCGCGCCGGCCCGGTCCATCGCGGGGTCCGCGTGTGCCGCGCGGTCTTCCTGAGACGCTGGCCGTGGACAGTTGCGTCCGGTGGCTCGTGGCGCCCGCCGGCTTCGCGTCGCCATCGAGGGTGGCATGCAGCAACGAGGGAACGACACAGGCGATGCCCGTGGTTGCCCAGCGGAGCCGGTGCGGGATACTCGGGAGCATGGAAGGCGGACCGGGCGTCGATCGGGCTCTATCACCGCGCGAGGCCGCGCGGGCACCGATCGGCATCGTGCTCGCCGGCGGTCGAGCCACGCGACTGGCCGCCGTTGCGACGCGGGAGGGGGGCAAGGCCGCGCTGACGCTCGACGGCCGGACACTGCTGGCGGCGGTGGTCGCGGCGCTCGAGCCCCACGTCGGCCGGATCGTGGTCGTCGCGGCCCATCACGGCATGGGCGTGCGCGCCCCGGCAGGCTTCGACGCGGTCGCGGTGGGGTCGCGCCCCTCCGTCGAGACGATCCACGACACGGTCCCCGACGGCGGACCACTTTGCGCGCTCGCTGATGCCCTGCGGCACGTGGCCGGCGCGCGGGACGCGGGTGGTGCCGACGAGGCGGCGCGTGTGACGTGGCTGCGCGCGATCGAGGCGATCGTCGTCTCCTGTGACGTGCCGCTCGTGCGTCCCGAGGTCGTCGGGCTCCTGCTCGAGAGGCTGCGGCTGTCGGGCGCGCGATGGGTGGTGCCGGAGGTGCACGGCCATCCGCAGGTGCTCGTGAGCGCGGTCCGCGGTGACCTCCTGCCGGCGATCGAGGGGCATCTCGCCACCGGACGCCGCGATCTCAAGGGCCTCCTCGGCACCGTCGCCCACGCCGATCCGACGGCGGTGCTGCGGCTCGATCCGGCCGCGGTGGCCCGCGTCGATCCCGATCTCGACTCGTTCCATGACATCGATACGCCGGATGATCTCGCGGCGCTCAGAGCCCGGCTCGGCTCCCGATCGTCCCGGGACTGAAGGTCCCGCAGGCCTGTCGTGCGGCCACCACCGCCCACCTGGGCCCGCCGTCTGCGCGGAAAAACCGCCATTGCCCGCGGGGGCCGTCGGATCGCATCCTGCCACGGGTATCCGCCCGCCCTGCCGCAGGAACGTGACGCGTGCTCGCTCCGGTCGTGTCCCGCATCGTGCTCGCGCTCATGATCCAGGCGGCCATGGTGCCGCTCCAGGCGGCGGCCGCTCCCCCGGAGGCCCGCGGCGGCCTGACCGATCGGCTGCCTCCCGGAAACCACCGGGTGCGGCTCGTCGTCGATGGTCGGCGGCGGTCGTATCTCGTGCATGTGCCGCCGCAGGTCGCGGGGGCCGCCGCGGACGCCCCGCTGCCCGTCGTGCTCGCGCTCCACGGTGCCGCGATGAACGGCTGGCTCATGCGGCACTTCACGGGCCTCGATGGCACGGCCGATCGGGCAGGCTTCATCGCCGTCTATCCGGACGGCACCGGCCCCGGTCCGTTCCTCGTGTGGAACGCCGGGCAGTTTCCGGGGAACGTGTGGAGAAAGCGACCGAACGACGTGGCCTTCCTCGAGGCGGTGATCGACGACCTCGCGACACGGGTCCCCGTGGACCCGGCGCGGATCTGCGCCTGCGGCTTCAGCAACGGCGGCATGATGTGCTACCGACTCGCGGCGGAGCGCAGCCAGCGCATCGCGGCGATCGCCCCGGTGGCAGGCACGATCGCCATGCGCGATCCCGCGCCCGTGAGGCCGGTGCCCGTCCTGCACTTCCACGGCACGCGCGACCGCTTCGTGCCCTACACGCGCGACGCGGGCGGCCTCGGCGGTCGCTGGACCGAACGCCTGCGCGACGTACCCGGCACGATCGCGGCATGGGTGCGGCTCGCCGCGTGCACCGACCCCCCGGTCACCGACGTGCTTGCCGACGGAGCGCGCGACGGACTGCGGGTGACGCGCGAGCGCCACGGCGGCTGCGCGGACGGTGCGGAGGTCGTCCTCGTCACGATCGAGGGCGGCGGGCACACCTGGCCCGGCCGGCGACCGCCCGTCTGGTTCATCGGCCGATCGACCCGCACGGTGTCGGCCAACGAACTGATGTGGGAGTTCTTCACGCGACATCCGCTCCGCTGACGCGCGCCGTCCCGCGAAACCCGGCTTCTGTGCGGAGCGGTCGCATTCCTATACTCCACCCACCATGGCGCGGCGACGGCGGATCGACGACGAGTTCGACGACGACGACGTCGACGACCTCGAGGAGGAGGTGTTCCGCCCGCGCCGGCGTGCCGAGCGGCGACCGCGGCGGCGCCGGCTGGCCGCGGCCGTCATGCTCGCGGCCCTGCTGGCGGCCGTCTGGTTCGCGCCGGTGGCGCTCGTCGCCACCGGCCTCCGGGACGGGCCGCTCCGGGCGCTCTTCGCGGGGATCGACGGCGCCATCGAGAGTGGCGGCGCCCGCTGGCAGTGGTTCGGCTCGATCGCCTTCCACGACCTCGTGCTGCGCGACCGTGCGGGCACTCCCGTCGCGTTCGTGCCCCATGGTTCGCTCGATCGGGGCCTCGTGGCCCTGTTGATGGACCGCCGCAACCTCGGCACGGTGCGGCTCTTCGCGCCGGAAGCCCGCGTGGAGGTGCGCCGCGGCGGCAGTTCGCTCGAGGACATCGTCGCCCCGTGGCTCGCCGGGCTCGTGCCCGCGGCGGACGGCTCGACCCCGGCACTGGCGATCGAGATCGTGGACGGTCGACTCGCCCTCGTCGATCTCGAGCGGTCCGATGCCTGGGAAATCGACGAGCTCATCGCCTCATCGACGCTCGATGCCGCGGGAGGGCTGTCCGACTGGACGCTCGCCGGACAGGTGCGTCGCGCCGAGGCACCGGCGACGCTCGAACCACCGCGGGCCTCCGTCATCGACCCGGCCGCCCGGATCGACGGCACCATGATCGCAGCCGGCGCGACGGCGATGCTCGCGCGCGAGGGAGGCTTCTCGGTCTCGTCGCCCGCGGGCCTCGCCGGCCCGAGGCGGATCACGGGCAGCGGCCATCGCCTCCCACTCGGCGCCTCCGCCGTGCTCGCCACGCGGTTCGCGTACGACGAGTTTCTCGATGGGCGCGGCGACGTCCGCATCGAGCTCGCACTCGACGGTGGCGGTCCGCACGCGGCGGGCGGGCTCGCGCTCGAGCGTGCCGCGGTGCGTCGCATGGACACCGGCGCGGAGATCGTCACCCTCGGAAGCTGCGAGATGCCGTTCGATCTGGCCTATGACGGGCGCGGTGTCGCGATCCGCAGGCTCAGCGCCGTCTCCCGGCTCCTGCGGGTCGAGGCGTCCGGCATGGTCACGCTGCCGGAGGGCGATCTCTGGGAGTGGGCAGGCGCGCTGGTGGAGGACGACTTCTCCGTCACGGCCCAGGTCGACGTGGCGGCGCTCGCCGAGTCGCTGCCCGGCGGACTCGCGGTGCGGCCGGAGGTGCGTCTCACCGGCGGCAGCATCGATCTGTCGGCCACGGCGCATGCCGACGGGGCCGATCGCGTGCTCGAGGTGAAGCTCTCGGCCCACGACCTGGCGGGCGTCCGCACCGCCGTCGTGCCCTCCGCCGCGGGCGATCCCACGGCGGCGCCGGCGAACACCGTCGAGGAGCGGTCGATCGCGTGGACGGACCCGTTTTCCGCCTGGCTCCGTGGCAGGCTGCCGCCCGGCCGCCGCGGCGCGTTTCGCATCGACGAGGCCCGCATCTCGAGCGCCGCGATCGAGGCCTCGGCGGCGGGCACGGCGACCGACGCGCGGCTGCAGTGGACGGCCGACCTGGGCGTGCTGTTCGGCGGGGTCGCCGCCCTCTTCGACGTCGGTGACGCGAGCCTCGCCGGCACCTCGCGCGGCACGATCGAATTGACGAGCGACGCGCGCGGCGAGACGAGCGACGTGCGGTCGAAGCCCGGTCTCGCCGACGTCGCGCTCGCGTCGGCGGGACGACCCCCGTGGAACGACGCCGAGATCCGGCTCGAGGCCGATGCGACGGGCCGCCTCTCCGGCAGCGCGGCGATCGTGGATCGGGCGGCCCTGCGTGTGGCGGCCGGCGGCGACGCGCTCGAGACCGCGCTCGTGGGAGGCGTGATCGTCGATCTCGCGGGCATGGTCGGCCTCACCGAGACGACGGCGTGGGCGCGGCCGGGCCCGACCGCGCGGGCGATCGTCGCGGAGGGCTCGCTCGTCGGCGACCTCGGTCGCTGGCACGCACGACTCGCGCCCTTCATGCCCGCGGCATCCGCGGTGCCGGCGCTCGGCGGGAAGGTGTCGGCCTCCGCCACGGTGGCCTCACAGAACGACGTGTGGAGGATCACGAAGGCCGCCGGCGACGTGGAGCGCTTCACCCTCTCGGTGGCCGGTCGCGAGATCAACGAGCCCCGCATCGTCGCGACCGCCGCCGGACTGATCGATCCGGTGCGCGGCCGGTACGAGCTCTCGAGCGGCGAGGTGCTCACGCCCACCGTCTCGCTGCGGACCGGCGGGCTCGCGTGGGCGGCCGAGGAGGCGTGGGCCGCGTCGCTCGCCGCCGTGCGCGGCAAGCTGCAGTGGCAGGCCGACGTCGGTCGGCTCGCGCGCTGGGTCGCGCCGGCGCCGACGGCGACGGCCTGGCCCGCGACGGGGCGCACCTGGGGCTCGATCGAGGTGTCCGACGCGCAGGATGCCACGGTCGTGCTCATCGAGGCGACCGGCAGCCAGCTCGCGCTCGCCGAACGCTCCGCGTCGCCGCGGCCGGCCGGTCAGCCCGGCGCGGACGCGGCCGCGACGAGGCCGGGGTGGGAGGAGCCGCATGCGCCGGTCGGCCTCGAGATCACGCTGCCGCGCGGTGCGGCGGGATTCACGGCGGGCTCGCGGATCGATCGACTCGCCGTGCAGTCGTCCACCGTGGGGCTCGTGGCGGCGGGCACGGTCGGCCCGGTCGTCGAGCGACGGTTCCTCGAGCTCGACGGCACCGTGGCCTGGGACTGGGCGCAGGTGTCGCGGCTGATCTCGCCGTGGACCGGCGGGGCGGTGCGTCTGGCCGGCGGCGGCACGCGACCGTTCGCGCTGCGCAGTCCGCTCCTGCCGCCGCCTGCGGCGGCCGCACCTGCACCCGCGCCGACGCCCGTGGCCGAGACGGCGACCGTCAGGCGGCCCGAGAGCTGGCTGGCGGCGACCCGCGGTGCCGGCAGCGATGCGCCGCGGTCGGCGCGCATCGCGCGGCCCGCCGCGACCGCCCCGCGCGATCCCGCCACGCTCGTCGATCGGTTTCGGGAGATCTCACTCGACACGTCGATCGCCTGGCAGGCCGCCGACATCGGCGGCGTGCCGCTGGCCGCCGGCGAACTGCCGATGCGGCTCGTGGAGGGCCAGCTCGCCTGCGGCCCGTTCGACATCGGCGTGGCGGGCGGCCGGGTGTGCGGCGCGCCGTGGATCTCGTTCCTCGCGACACCCTGGGAGATCGTCCTCCCGCCGGGCCGCCTCGTCGAGCGGGTGAGCATCGCGGAGGCACGGGCGCAGCAGTGGATCGCCAGGCTCTCGCCGCTCCTCGGTCGCACCACGCGGACCGCCGGGTTCGTCCCGGTCGACGGCGCCGGCGGCCGGATCCCGCTCGCGGCGCCGCTGGCCGGCGAACTGGCCGGTCAGGTGCTTCTTGACAACCTCGAGGTGACGCCAGCCGGCACGGTCCAGCCGTTCATCAATCTGCTCGTGCGGCTCCAGTCGGCCGCCGATCCGCGGTTCGCGATCGGTGACAAGGCGGTGCTGCTGCGGGTGCGGCCCGAGCCGGTGCGCGTGCGGCTCGCCGGCGGTCGGCTCGAGCACGAGGGACTCGTCATGGACTCGGGGCCGCTCGTCGTGCGGTCCAGTGGCAGCGTCGCCGCGGACGGAACGCTGGCGATGGTCGTCGAGGTCGCGCTGCGGGCGGAGGTCGCGGGGGACGCGCCGGTCGTCGCGCGGCTCCTCCGCACGCCCCTGGCGATTCCCCTCAGGGGGACGCTCGATCGACCGCAGTTCGACGCGCGGGCGATCGACACGGTCGTCGCGCGGATCGTCGACAACACTGCCGAGGCCGTGCTGCGGGACGGCTTCGGTCGCGGGCTGCAGGGGCTCGAAACACTCTTCGGCAATCCGCAGCCGCCCGAGCCCCCGCTCACCCTGCCACCGGGCCGGTGATGGTCCTCGGCGCACCCGTGCGCATCCGGCGGTCCATCCCGGCGATGAGTCGCTCGAGGCGGCGGCGGTAGGAATAGGGCTCCACCTCGAGCGCGTGCCGCGGCGAGTCGACGTAGCGGAGCGCCGGCGTCGACGGCGGCGCCTGACGCCGGGCGTAGAGCCAGGCCGCGGCGCGCGGGTGCGCGCGGCCGGCGACCGCCATCCGTGCCACGAGCCGTGCCTGCAGGTCGGTGATGCCCCACTGCCCGCTGTCGGGCTGGATGAGGCCGACGACGGCGATGTCATCACGGGAGCGATGAAGGAGATTGAGAAACAGCCTCGGCAGTCCGTCGGGGGCGTCGGCGCCGAGGAGTCGCGTGTCGATGAAGGGAAGGGCGACCCGGTAGCCCGTCGCGCAGATCACGATGTCGAAGGCTTCCCGACGGCCGTCTCGAAACAGGACCTCCCCGGCGGAGAACGCCGCGACGTCGGCGGCGGGGTGGATGGCGCCGGCGTCGATCCGCCCGTAGAGCTCCGAGTTCACCACCGGGTGCGACTCCCAGAGCAGGTGGTCGGGCTCGGGGAGGCCGTGCCGCCGCGGCCGGCCGATCGTGCGGTCGATCGCGCGCAGCCCCACGAGCCGCCGCAGCCAGAGGGGCGCGCCCATCCTCAGGAGCCGCTCGCCGCGCAGGTCGACGGGCCGCCCGAGGACCTCGCGGGGCACGACGTGGTAGTGGCGGCGCGTGGAGTGCACCGTGCGTGCCGCATGGCGGGAGACCTCGACCGCGATGTCACAGCCGGAGTTGCCGCCCCCGATCACGAGCACCCGCCGGCCCGCGATCGGAAGCGGATCGGTCGGCGACTTGTAGTCGGCCGCGTGGATGAGGGGACCGCCGAAGGTGCCGGGGACGTCGGGCCAGCGCGGCACGTGATTGTGGCCATTGGCGATGACGACGCCCGCGTGCCGTCGCGACATGCCGTCGGCATGCACGATCCAGCCGCCGCCGGGACCCCCGGGCTCGATCCGCTCCACCGTCGCGCGCAGGCGGATCCGGGGGGCGAGGTCGAAGCGACGGACGTAGCTCCGCAGGTAATCGAGGCACTGGCGGTGGTCGGGATACGCCGGCCAGTCCCGCGGCATCGGATGGTCGAGGAACTGCGTGAGGGACTTCGAACTGATGAGGTGGGTCGAGGCGAAGACCCGCGACGTGGTCGAGCCGAAGCGCCAGTTGCCGCCGATGTCGTCCTCCCGGTCGAGGCATTCGGCGGGGATGCCGGCGGCGAGCAGATTCTTGAGCGCGGCCAGGCCCGACGGCCCGGCGCCGATGACGCACCATGTCGGCGCGGCGGTGGGGACGGCGGCTTCAGGCATGCTGCTGGGCGGTGCGACGAGGCGCATGGCGGACGAGTGCGGCGACGAGCGACGCCAGATCATCCGCGGTATGGTGCCACGAGAGGCTCGCCCGCACGAGGCTCCGCCCCTCGGGCACGCTCGGCGGACGGATCGCGGGTACGAAGCATCCCATCGCGGTCAGCCGTGCCGACAGGGCCACGGCCTCCTCCGCCGTTCCCGCGATGATCGGCACGATCTGCGCCCCTGCGGCTCCGGTGTCGAGCCCGGCCGCGGCGAGTGCCTCGCGCACCTCCCGAGCCCGGTCGAGCAGATCGCGTCGCCGGCCCGGCTCCTCGTCGAGCAGGCGGATCGCCCGCGTCGCCGCCGCGGCCACCCCGGGGGGATGCGCCGTGGAAAAGACCCACCCCCGCGCTCGATGCCTGAGCCAGCGGACGAGCGGCGCCTGCCCGCCGACGAACCCGCCCGCGGCGCCGAGCGCCTTCGAGAGGGTTCCCACGCGGATGTGCACGCCGTCGGCACAGCCGAGCGACTCGACCAGTCCGCTGCCGCGTCGCCCGAAGACTCCCGTGGCGTGCGCCTCGTCGACCATGAGCATCGCCCCGTGCCGCCCCGCCACGTCGCAGAGGTCGGCGAGGGGTGCGATCGTGCCGTCCATCGAGAAGAGCGTGTCGGTGACGACGAGCCTGCGCGCGGCCGCCGGTGTCGTCGCGAGCATGCGGTCGAGCGCCGCGACGTCGCGATGCGGATAGACGAGCACCGTGGCCCGTGCGAGACGGCAGCCGTCGATGATGCTCGCGTGGTTGCGCTCGTCGCTGGCGACGACGTCGCCCGGCCGGACGAGCGCGGGGATCGTGGCGGTATTCGCCGCGAAGCCGCTGGGGAAGGTGAGCACCGCCTCCACGTCGAGCAGGTCGGCGAGCGCCGCCTCGAGTGCCTCGTGGGCCGACGAATGGCCGCTCACCAGCGGGCTCGCCCCCGCTCCGAATCCCTCGGCGCACGCGGCCTTCGACGCGGCCCTCGTCAGCCGCACGTCGCCCGCATATCCGAGGTAGTCGTTCGACCCGAAGTTCACGAGGCGACGGCCGTCGAGATCGACCTCGCGTCCCTGCCGGCCGATGCGCACGCGGTGCGGCCGTTCGAGCCCGGCGGCCGCGAGTGCGTCGAACGCGGTGTCGATCCACGCGAGTGGTTCCGCGAGCGGCGTCATGGGGCGGGAGACCCGCTCGGCGTCGTCGATGCGGCACGGCATGACGCCATTATGCCGACGCACCCACGCCGGTGCCGGAGGCACGCCGCAGAGAGCCGCCGGCCGGACGGCAGGCGTCATCGGGACGTCGCCAGCTTCACGATCGCGCGGAACTCGGCGGGTGTGACGGGCGTGACGGAGAGCCGGCTCCCGCGGCGCAGGAGCTCCTTGCCGGCGAGCGCCTTCACCTGCCGCAGCTCGTCGAGGGGCACCTCGCGGGGGAACACCTCGAGCAGCTGGACGTCGACCATCGACCAGACCGGGTTGTCGGGCGACGCCTTCGGATCGTGATAGGGGCTCTTGGCGTCCCAGGCGGTGGGGTCGGGATGGGCCTCGCGCACCACCTCCACGACGCCCGCCACGCCGGGCGGGTCGGCATTGGAGTGGTAGAAGAGGCAGCGGTCGCCCTGCCGCATCGCCCGCAGGAAGTTGCGGGCCTGGTAGTTGCGCACGCCCTCCCAGCTCGTCCGCCTCCCCTTCGCCTTCGTGAGGTCGTGGATCGAGAAGACATCGGGCTCGCTCTTGATGAGCCAGTGCTGCGCGGCCATGGGCGGGAGTGTAGCGGAGATGTCCGTCAGTCCGGTGCGCGGACCACGCGGGTCGCGAGGCGACCGTGCGCGTCGCGCGAGACCTCGAGCGGCACCCCGAAGACGGCGGAAAGCCGCGCCGCGTGCAGGGCCTCCGAGACGGGTCCGTCGCCGACGATGCGGCCGCCCGCCAGGAGCACCGCATGGCGGAACTCCGGCACGATCTCCTCGAGGTGGTGTGTCACGAGCACGACGGTGAGGCCGGGCTGCCGGCACAGGCCGGTGAGGATGTCGAGGAAGGCGTGGCGGGCGGCGATGTCGAGGCCCGTGGTCGGCTCGTCGAGCACGAGGATGTCCGGCGCGTGGACGAGCGCGCGGGCGATGAGCACCCGCCGTCGCTCGCCGGTGGAGAGCGTCTCGACCTGCCGCGCGGCGAGGTGCGTCGCGTCGACGCGAGCGAGCGCCGCCTCCGCGGCATCGAGCACCTCGGTCGTGATCGGCGGACCCCAGTCGGCCAGTTCCGTGGCCGTGAAGCCGCTCGCCACCGCCTCGGTCACGGTCATGCGACCGGTCTGGCCGCCGGAAAACTCGCGGTCGAGGCCGGCCGACACGATGCCCATGCGCCGGCGGAGCAGGGCGACATCCCAATCGCTCCGCCCGAGAATGCGCACACGGCCCTGCGTGCCGTCGTCATCGACCGACGGGTAGAGCTGGCGGTCGAGCAGCCGCACCAGCGACGTCTTGCCCGCGCCGTTGGGCCCGAGGACCGCGGTGTGCCGCCCGCGCGGGATCACGAGGCTCACACCGGAGAGCATCGTCACGCTGCCCCGCCGCACCGACACGTCGTCGAGCTCGAGCAGCGCCGCAGTCATGCCGTCAGAGCATAGCCAGGTGTCCGCCTGGAATCGCGTCAGCGTGCCGGTGATGCGGGCCGTGGCAGCGGCGTGACGCCCGGCGGGCCGACCCGGGGAGCGAGCGACTCGGCACGCCGCACGAGGTCGAGGAACTCCGTGCGCCAGCCCCCCGCGTCGGCGCCGAGCGCCTTCGAGGCGGTCGCCGCCACCCAGCCGTACGTGGCGTCGCCGGCGTGCTCGCTGTCCCGCAGCAGCATGCCGAAGCCCGCGACC
>JBJTBO010000271.1:0-3322 GCA_046091445.1 Planctomycetaceae bacterium
CGCAGCTCATCCTCTACGACGAGCCGACGACCGGGCTCGATCCGATCATGAGTGACGTGATCAACGAGCTCATCCTGCGCGTGCGGCGCCGGCCCGGCGTGACGAGCGTCGTGGTCACGCACGACATGCACACCGCCCGCAAGGTGGCCGACCGGATCGTGATGCTCTACCCGGTCGCCCGGCTCCGGCAGGACGAGCCGCAGATCGTCTTCGACGGCACCCCCGAGCGGCTCGCGAGCAGCCGCGACCCGCGCGTGCGGCAGTTCGTCGAGGGTCGTGCGGGCAGCCGCATCGACGAACTGCGCGAGGAGCAGGGGCTCGCGGCGGCCGGCGGACGGGGCGACGGCGACGACACGGAGGACTCCCGATGAGCGACCGCGTGATGCAGTTCCGGGTGGGCGTGGTGGTGCTCGCGACGGCGATCATCGCGGGCATCCTCATCGTGCTCTTCGGCGACCGCCCCTCGCTCGTGCAGGCGACCTCTCCGGTGCGGCTGAGCTTCGTCGCCGCCCGCGGCATCGCGCCCGGCACCCCGGTGCGCAAGAACGGCATCCTCGTCGGCCGCGTGTCGAGCGTCACGCTCGACGAGCGCGGCGGCGTGCGCGTGACCGCCGACGTCGACTCCTACGTGCCCGTCTACCGCGACGAGCAGCCGCGGATCGCCACGACGCTCCTCGGCGACGCCGAGATCCAGCTCGTGCCGGGCCGCGTCGTCCCCCCGCGGCAGCGGGTCGAGCCGGGCGAGGTGCTCGTCGGCGCCGTCTCCCGCGATCCCTTCGAGGTCTTCGCCACGCTCGAGCCGAAGGTCGGCGCCGCGCTCGATTCCCTGACGCAGGCGAGCGAGTCGGTCACGAGGCTCTCGGCGGCCGTCGACCGCATCCTCCTCGGCGAGGACGACTCGTTCACGCGGCTCGTGCAGAAGACCGAGGCGACGCTCGATTCGTTCAGCACCGCGATGACGAACATCAACGACGTGATCGGCGATCCGGCCACGCGTTCGAACCTGAAGACCACGCTCGCGACACTGCCGGAGGTGCTCACCGAGCTCCGCACGAGCGTCAAGGGCATCGGCGCGACGATCGACACCGCTGACCGCAACCTGCGGAACCTCGAGGGCCTCACGAAGCCGCTGGGTGAACGCGGGGCGGGCATGGTGGCCCAGGTGGACAAGACGATCGGCCGGCTCGACGAGGTGCTCCAGCAGGCGGTGGCCTTCACGCACGCGCTCACCGCGTCGGAGGGCACGCTCGGCTCGCTCGTGCGCGACCCGGCGGTCTACGACGACCTCGCCCTCGCGGTCGGGAACGTGCGGAAGCTGACGCAGGAACTCCGCCCGATCGTCGACGACGTGCGGGTCTTCACCGACCAGATCGCCCGGCACCCCGAGCAGCTCGGCGTGCGTGGGGCCCTCGATCGCCGCCCCGGCCTGAAGTGACGCCCGCACAGCCGACCGGCGCCGCCTGACTTCCCGGTCCCTCCCAGGGCACGCTCCCCGCGCGCCCCGCGGCTTCTCGGCAGCCCGCCACCGGCCGATCGCCGCCGCGCGGATCCTGCCGACCCCTCGCTTTCCCGCGTCCGTAAGATGGACCGGTCGTGACGCGCATGCGGGTCGCATGAGCAAAAATCCCGGGGTTCGACGGGATTTTTCCTCAACCTCCGGCTTGAAGCCCGCGTACGGCTGGTTAGGCTCGCTCGTGTCTTTCGTCAGGAGGAACATGCCCATGGCACGCGTCGGCGCCCGGACGGCCCGGACGAGTTTTCTGCGCGGCTCGATCTCGGTCCTCTGCACGGCCCTCGTGGTCGCGCCGCAGGCTCCGGTGATGCGCGTCGCGTCGGCCCAGTGCTGCGGCGGCTCCGTCGTCGCATCCGCGCCGGTGCCCACGCAGACCTATCGGCTCGACTACCAGACCGTCTACGACGAACGGCAGGTCACGGCCGAGCGCGTGGTCTACGAGACCGTGTACGACACGAAGACGTACACCGTGCAGAAGCCCGTGTGGGAGACGCAGACGCAGGAGCGTCGCTACACCGTGCAGCGGCCGGTGTGGGAGACGCAGACCCGCGAGGAACGCACCACGGTCATGAAGCCCGTCTACGAGACGGTCGTCGAGGATCGCAGCTACGACGTGGCGCGCGACGTCGTCGAGACGAGCACCCGCGACGAGCAGTACACCGTGATGAAGCCGGTCTACGAGACGGTCGTCCAGCAGCAGGTCACGACCGTCCGCAAGCCGGTCTACGAGACGAGCGTGCAGCAGCAGAACGTCACCGTGACCGAGCCGGTCACGACGATGCACACCGCCTACTCGGTCGGCACACAGGCCGTCGACACCGTGACGCCGATGGTCACGCCGGGTACGACGTCCCTCGCGTGGACGCCCAGCGGTTGGACCGTCGATCCGCTGACCGGACTCGCCGCCTGGCAGCGTGGCGGGCCGACGTGGGTCATGACGCCGGGAGCCGTGGTCAACCAGGTCAACCGGTCCTACCAGCCGACCTACACGCCGGTGCAGGTGCCGCAGACGACCTACGTCAATCGCGTCGTCACGCAGGAGGTGCCGGTCCAGACCGTCCGCTACGTCGATGAGCAGGTGGTGCAGCAGGTGCCGGTCCAGACGATGAAGATGGTCGCGGAGACCGCCGTGAGACAGGTGCCGGTCCAGACCGTCCGGAAGGTGGTCGAGCGGATCGACAACAAGGTCCCGGTCACCGTCATGAAGATGGTGCCGGAGGAGCAGGTGCGGCAGGTGCCCGTGCAGGTGTGCCGGATGGTCACCGAGGAGAAGGTGGAGCCGGTGCAGGTGCAGGTGATGAAGTACGTCACCGAGCAGCGGAGCATGCAGGTGCCGCGCGTCGTCGCCAAGCGGGTGCCGTACACCTACACCGAGCGCACGCCGCGGACCGTCGTCATGCGTGTGCCGCTCGACGCGTGCGGCAATCCGATCCCCGCGGCCACGCCCGTGTCGGCCGCGCCCTCGCTGCCCGCGGCCGCCGCACGTCCGGCCACCATTCCCGCCCCGTCGCTGCCACCTGCCGCGAGCACGCCGGGCCCGTCCACGACCGTCGCCGGCTCGCCAACCACCGCGGCCGATGCCGCCGCGGACGCGCGCGGACCGGTGAAGACCTACAGCGACCGTCCCGCCGACGCGAGCGCGCCGGTCGAGGCCGAGGAGGGCTGGGGTGCCTCGAAGCGGGAGCATGTCGATCCGCGGACCGGCTCGGCCGGCGCCGCCGACACGCAGCCCGCCGAGCGGGCCGCCACCGGTGTCGAGTCGTTGAGGCCGATCCAGCCGATCCCGCAACCGGCCGATGAGCCCGCCGC
>JBJTBO010000272.1:0-4194 GCA_046091445.1 Planctomycetaceae bacterium
GCCCTCGACTGCGCCCGTCGGCCATCCCGGTTGATCCCGGTTTCGGCCCCGCTTTGGCGCGACGAACGCAACTTGTGCGCGGTCGATGGTCGATGTACCCTACGACCGTTTCGTCCCTGTTTTTCGTGAGTAAAACGAATAGGCGACCGGGCTGGAGACTGCGTTGGCAGTGTCGATTCCAGTGGCCTTCACACCGTGGAGGTCACAGGTTCGAGTCCTGTGCTGCCCACTGCCCGATGGACTCACTCGCCGGCAAACTCCTCGTCGCCGCCCCCGATCTCGGGGATCCGAACTTTTCCAGCACCGTCGTCCTCGTGGTGGATCACGACGACGAAGGTGCGTTCGGTCTCGTGCTCAACCGCGAGAGCACGGTGATGCTCGCCTCGGCGTGGGAGGAGACGACGCGCGAGCCGTGCGGTCGCGACGCGCCACTGATGCTCGGCGGACCTGTGCAGGGACTGCTCAGCATCCTGCACGACAATCCCGCGCGTTCCGAGCGCGAGGTCGTTCCCGGCGTCCACCTCGCACGCGACCGGGACGCGGTCATGGCGCTCGTGGAGTCCGGTGAGGAGCCGCTCCGCGTCTTCGCCGGATATGCGGGCTGGGGGCCCGATCAGCTCGAGGGCGAACTGGCGTCGGGTTCGTGGGCGATCACGGCGGCCACTCGCGCGTTCGTCTTCAGTGACGACGTGTCCACGCTCTGGCAGCGCGTCAGTCGCCATATCGCCGATGAGCATCTCGTCAGGTGGCTCGGCGTTCGGCACATGCCGGACCGTCCCGCCGACAACTGACGGGAGGCCACGCCGGGCAGCGCGGCCGTGTCCACGCGGATGCCGCGCGAGGCCACGCCCGATCGTGTCTCACCCGGCGCACCACGGCCGATTTGCCGCGGGTGCGGAGGTCTGGTTTAATCCCGCCAGATCGCCCGAAGATCACCCGCGGTCGGTCGCTTCCCGTCACGCTGCCGGCGTTCGGCACAGGACCGGTGCGAGGCGATGCCGCGAGGACGAGACCCGTGAGCCAGCCGCACTCCGATCACCGCCACTATGCCTGGTGGTTGATCATGTGCCTGTGCGGGGTCGACTACTTCAGCACCCTCGGCTACCAGCCGTCGATCGCTTTCGAGGGCGCGGGCACGCTCGCTCCGCTGGCAACGCTCGTGCTCGTCCTCGTGACGCTGTGCGGCGCCCTGCCGATCTACCGGCACGTGGCCGGTGAGACCCCCGACGGCGTCGGCTCGATCGGCATGATCGAGCGGATGTTCCGGGGCTGGGGCGCGAAGCTGGTCGTCCTCGTGCTCATCGGCTTCGCGGCGACCGACTTCGTGATCACCAAGACGCTGTCGGCCGCCGATGCGGCCGCCCATCTCATCAGCAATCCGGTGTATGCCGGCGCGGTGCCCGCGTGGATGCAGGGGCAGATGGTGGTGACGATGTTCCTGCTGGTCATGCTCGGGGCGATGTTCCTCAAGGGCTACGGCGAGGTGGTGGGCCTCGCGACGGTGCTCGTGATCGCGTTCCTCGGGCTGTCGTTCATCGTCGTCGTCGCGGGGCTCGTCTACCTGGTCGGCCACCCCTCCCTGCTGCCGCACTGGATCGGCGAGATCACCTCGGGCCGCTACCACCTCGAGCACGCCCCGCTCGCCGGCAGCGGCCCCCTCGTCGCGCTCGGCATCTCGCTGCTCGTGTTCCCGAAGCTCGCCCTGGGGCTCTCGGGCTTCGAAACCGGCGTCCTGCACATCCACCTCGTGAAGGGCACCGATGCTGACCCGAACGACGCGGCTGCGCGGGTCGCCAACACGCGGAAGCTGCTGCTCGTCGCGGCGGTCATCATGTCGTTCTTCCTGATCGGCTCCTCGCTCGTGACCGGCACCGACACGCTCATTCCAGCCGAGGAATTGCGGCTGGAGCCGGTCAAGGGAAAGGCCATGGACCGGGCGCTCGCGTATCTCGCGCATGGCGAGAGCCCGCACCCGATCTGTCCGCTCTTCGGTCGGGCGTTCGGCACCGCGTACGACGTGAGCACCATTCTTATCCTGTGGTTCGCCGGCGCGTCGGCGATGGGTGGGCTCCTCAACATGGTGCCCCGCTACCTGCCGCGCTACGGCATGGCCCCCGAGTGGGCGGGCGCCTACCGGCCGCTCGTGATCGCCTTCACGGTGATCAACCTGCTCGTGACGCTCGCGTTCCGGGCCGACGTCTCCGCCCAGGGGGGCGCGTACGCCACCGGTGTCCTCGTGCTGATGACGAGCGCCTGCATCGCATCGTTCATTCACGAGCTGCGCCGCTCCCCCGAGCCCCACCACGGTCTCGCCCTGCAGGCGCAGCGGGTGGGGTTCGGGCTGATCACCCTCGTGTTCGTCTACACGACGATCGCCAACATCATGGAGCGGCCCGACGGGATCATCATCGCGTCGATCTTCATCGCCTGCGTGATGGCGATCTCGTTCACATCCCGGGCCTGGCGCAGCGACGAGCTGCGGCTCAAGGAATTCCGCTTTGCCGATGACGCGGAGCGGATGCTCTGGACGGACATCGTCCACGAGGGGGCGTTTCGCGTGCTCGTGCCCCACCGCCCCGGGAGCCGGTCGCTCGCCGACAAGGAGGCGGAAATCCGCCGCAAGCACCGGATTCCCGAGAACGTGCCGATCGTGTTCCTGGAGGTGCACTACGGCGACGTGAGCGAGTTCCAGAACGCCCCCATCATCTCGGCCCGCCAGGAAGGCAGCCGATTCGTCATCGTCGCGAAGGACGTCGTCTCCGTATCGCACACCATCGCCCAGGTGGCGATGGAGATGACGAAGGGCGGCGCGCCGCTCGACATCATCTTCGGCTGGAGCAAGGGGGGCAGCCTCAAGCTCGCGCTCGACTACGTGCTCTTCGGGCAGGGTGACATTCCGAACCGCGTCGTGGACCTGCTCGACAAGGCGATCACCGACGTCTCACGGCGGCCCACCGTGATCGTCGGCTGACGGGGAGACATGCCGGGATGGATGCCATCAAGACGATCGTCGACATCTTTCTGCACCTCCAGGATCATCTGGCGACCGTGCTCGACGCCTGGGGCCCGTGGACCTACGCCCTGCTCTTCCTGATCATCCTGTGCGAGACCGGCCTCGTCGTCACGCCCTTCCTGCCGGGTGATTCCCTGCTCTTCGCCGCCGGCGCGATGACCGCCCTCTATCCCGACAAGCTCGGCATCCTCACGCTCGTCGTCCTGCTGACCGTCGCCGCCATCCTGGGCGACACGCTCAACTACGCGATCGGCCGCTGGATCGGACCGCGCGCCTTCGCGCTCGATACCTGGTTTCTCAATCACCGCCAGCTCGAGCAGACCCAGGCCTTCTACGCGAGGCACGGCGGCAAGACGATCGTGCTTGCGCGGTTCGTGCCCATCATCCGGACATTCGCCCCGTTCGTCGCCGGTGTGGGCCGCATGCACTACCCGCAGTTCCTCTGGTTCAACGTGGTCGGCGGGATCGCGTGGGTGGCGATCTGCACCCTGGCCGGCTACTTCTTCGGCAACGTGCCGGTGGTCAAGGAGCATTTCGAACTGGTGGTCGTCGGGATCGTGGTCGTCTCGGTGCTGCCGGTCGCCTGGGAGGTGTGGTCGGCCCGGCGGAGGCATTGAGGCCGCCCACGCTGCGGTCGCGGGGCCGCCGGTCACGTTCCCGGGGCCCGCGGTCCAGAGTCCCGGCGGAGCGGCGCGATCGCGGTGAACCGTCTTGGCCCGGGCCGCGTCCGGGGTGGGAGCAGGGCCAGCCTGTCGGCCCCCGGCCGCCCCGGAGTTGTGGTGGTGGGCCCGGGATGCTACAACGCTGACGTTCGACAGACTCTCGTCCGCACTCCTGGCCCAAACGGGAACTGCCGATGGTGCTCCGGCGAAGGTCGACCCGGTCGAGTGAGAGTTGGTGACCAGTTCCCGAGTCCATGAGGTTTGAGGTTTTATGTCCCGGAAGATTTACGTGGGGAACCTGCCCTGGTCCACCACGTCCGCCGATCTCGAGGCGATGTTCGCCCCGCACGGCGCTGTGCGAAGTGCTGAAGTGATTTCCGACCGAGAGACCGGTCGTTCGCGTGGGTTCGGGTTCGTCGAAATGGAGACGGACGATGGCCTGCAGGCTGCGATCGCGGCCCTGAACGGTCAGGAGATCAACGGTCGTCCCCTCACCGTGAACGAGGCTCGTGAGCGCAC
>JBJTBO010000273.1:0-4034 GCA_046091445.1 Planctomycetaceae bacterium
CCGCGAGCATCGCCATGCACCACGTCCAGGCCTTCGCCAGCGCCACACCGCACCAGAGCACGAAGGTGTCGCAGGCGATGAACAGGCCCGCCGCGGTGATCGCCGTGGTGACGATCGCCGCGCCGCCATGGGCCAGATGACTCTCGGCGAAGAAGTGGCCGACCGCACCGATGCGGCCGCCGGGCCCCCAGAGGGGCCGGTCGATCCATGTGGGCAGGAACGTCGCCACGAGCGTGCACGCGCCAGCAGTCGCGACGACGGCCGCCGCCGCGCGGAGCGGCAGGTCGGCCAGGTGATGCCGCCGCAGTTGCACCCAGGGCAACGCCCCGAGAAACGCGGTCGCCACCCACGCCCCGAATCCCAGCCACTCGTACGCGAACGCGGCCACGGCCGCCCCGCGCAGGCCGCATGCGTTCGTCGCACGCACGTGCGCGGGAACCATCCGCGGCACCGGCGGATCGGCGGGGTGATGGGTCGCGAGCGACGCGATCAGAAACGCGACGGTCGCCACGAGCACGAGCGCCGTCAGGTCCCGCAGCCGATCCCGTGACGGTTCGGCCACGTCGTCGAGCTCTGCCTGCTCGACACGGCCGGCGGCGCGGCCCGGGGATGCGAAGGGACGGGACTGGCGGGTGGCGAGCGACATGCGTGCCTCCGTGACGCGATGGGATCCACCCCAACTCTACAGGCGGTTTTTCGACGGCGCGGACGGTGCACGTGCGGTCGACGCGAACTCCTGTTCCGATTGCAACGGCCGCACCGACTGCGGTGCCCGTGCCGACCGTGCGGGACCGGAGCGAGGCGTCCGGCGACGGGCGGTGCCACGCAGCCTACGGGCGGATCTGCGTGCCGCATCAACGTCGCACACGGTCGAGCAGCGTAACGCGATGGGCTGCCCGGCCCCGTGTCGTCAGGCGATGATGCCGTGGACGACGTGACCGTGGACGTCGGTGAGCCGGTAGCGGCGTCCCTGGAAGCGGTAGGTCAGCCGCTCGTGGTCGACGCCGAGCAGATGCAGGAGCGTCGCGTGGAAGTCGTGCACGTGCACGCCGTCGCGGGCGACGTTGTAACCAAACTCGCACGTCTCGCCCCACGTCGTGCCCGGCTTGATGCCCCCACCCGCCATCCAGATCGTGAAGCAGCGCGGATGGTGGTCGCGGCCGAAGTCGCTCCCCGGCGTGTAGAGACCCTGGCAGTAGTTCGTGCGGCCGAACTCGCCGCCCCAGATCACGAGCGTCTCGTCGAGCATGCCCCGGTCGGCGAGATCCTCCACGAGCGCGGCCGCCGGCTGATCGGTCTGCTGGCACTCCTTGGCAATCCCGCCCTTGAGGCCGCCGTGGTGGTCCCAATCCTGGTGGTAGAGCTGGATGAACCGCACACCACGCTCCGCGAGCCTCCGCGCGAGCACGCAGTTGGCGGCGAAGGTGCCCGGGTCCTTCGCGTCCGGGCCGTACTTCGCGAGCACGTGCTCGGGCTCGTCGGCGAAACTCGTCACGTCCGGCACGCTCGACTGCATGCGGAAGGCCATCTCGTAGTTGGCGATCCGCGCGGTGATCTCCGCATCGGGCGTGCCGGCGAACTGGTGCTCGTGGAGGTCGCGAAGCCCGTCGAGCAGCTGTCGGCGGCTCGCGGGCGACACGCCGGGCGGATTGCCCACGTAGAGCACCGGATCGGGCCCCGACCGGAACCGCACGGCCTGGTGCCGCGTGGGCAGGAATCCGGACCCCCACAGGTGGCTCATGAGCGGCTGCCCGCCCTTGTTCTTCGTGACGAGCACCACGAACGACGGCAGGTCGTCGCTGGAGCTGCCGAGTCCGTAGTCGAGCCACGCGCCGATGCTGGGCCTGCCCGGGATCTGCGAGCCGCTCTGCATGAACGTCACGCCGGGACCGTGGTTGATGCTCTCGGTGTACATCGTCTTGATGAAGCACAGGCGGTCGGCGATCCGGGCGGTGTGCGGCAGGAGTTCCGACACGCTCGCCCCGCTCGCGCCATGCCGCTCGAACCGGAAGGGGGAGCCGACGAGCGGAATCGAGCTCTGGTTGCCGGACATGCCGGTGAGCCGCTGACCGCCGCGCACGCTGTCGGGGAGCTGCTAGCCGCTCCGCTCGACGAGCAGCGGCTTCTCGTCGTAGAGATCCAGCTGCGACGGGCCACCCGACTGGAAGAGATAGATCACCCGCTTCGCCCGCGGCGGAAAGTGACAGCCGCCGAGCACGCCCCGCGCCGACTCGTCACCGGGGGCCGCGTCCTCGGCCGCTGCCGCCCGCCCGAGCAGGTCCGCAAGCGCGATCCCGCCGAAGCCCATGCCGAACGACCCGAGCCATGCCCGCCGGTTCACCGGTGTCGCCGTCATCTGGTCACCTCGCCATGTCCCGTCACTGGTCCGCACGCCTGGAGGCGTGCGCCACCTGGAGGAGGAAGGCGATACCTCGCCTCCATGACCCCTTCGTGGCGCACGCTTTCAGCGTGCGTATGCGTGCCTATGCCACCCACGTCCGGCTCCCAACTCATCGCTTCACCACGCAGCCGTCGAAGTTCATGAGGGCGTTGACCACCGCCGCCGTGGCAGCCACCGCGGGCGGCTCGAGGGTCGCGTCGGGCTTGGTCTGGCCCACCGCCACGTACTTCGCCGCCTCGTCGGGCCGCTCTCGGTACCACGAAAACTGTTCGCCGTGCATCCGCGCGAGGATCGCAAGTTCCGCGCGATCGGGCCGCCGGCTCGTGAGTCGCTCGAACGCCGCTGCCAGCACGTCGTCGAGCGTGCCGACCGGGCCCGTGGCACCCGCCGTCGCGGCGGCCGACACGCGGCCGACCCCGTGCTCGGCGAGTAGCCGCTCGGCGAGCACGCGCGCCGCCTCGACGAACTGCGGCCCATTGAGCAGCACCATCGCATGGAGCGGCGTGTTCGTGATGTCGCGCCGCGCGACACAGACCACGCGCTTCGGCACATCGAAGCTCTCGAGCACGGGCGCCGGGCCGGTCCGCCGCCAGTGCGTATAGAGGCTGCGTCGATACAGCGCCGGCCCCGTGTCGGCGGCCGCGGGCTTGAAGGACTCCGGCAGATCGTACGTCGTCACCGGCGGGCCCCCGATCGTCTCCACGAGCAGCCCGGCCGAAAAAAGCGCCCCGTCACGGATCATCTCGGCCGGCAGACGGTGCCGCGGTCCCCGCGCGAGCCAGGCGTTGAGCGGATCGTCGGCCATCGTCCGCGCGTCGGCGATGCTGCGTTGCCGATACGTGCGCGACGACGTGATCGTCCGCACGAGCGCCTTCATGTCCCATCCGAGCCCGCCCTCCGACACGGGGCGTGAGAACGTCCACGCGAGCCAGTCGAGCACCTCGGGATACTCCGGCCGCGGCGACTGGCTGCCGAGGTCCTCGGGCGACTTCACGAGACCGTATCCGAAGAGCGACTGCCACACGCGATTGACCGTGACGCGGGCGAGCAGGGGATGCCCCGGATCCGTGAGCCAGCGTGCCAGGCCGAGACGATTTCGCGGCTGGTCCGCGGGGAAGGGGGGCAGCACCGCCGGCGTCCCCGGCTCCACCGCCTCGCGCCTCTTGTCGTAGTCCCCGCGCTCGAGCACGTAGGCCGTCTTGGGTTCGGACAGCTCCCGCATCACCATGATCTCTTCGGGCTGCTCAGCGAGATCGTCGCGGGTACGGCGGGCATCCTCGACGAGCCGTCGGGCCGTCGCCGCCTCGTCGTCGAGAACCGCGGCGAACCACTCGCCGACCGCCTCGGGATCGCCGGGGGACGCGAGGGCTGCCGCGAACGCGCCGGGCGCGGCCACCTCGCGGATCTCGAGCGGAGCGAGGGCGCGGTCGAACACGCGAAACTCGTCGACGAGCCCGCCCTTGAAGCCGTGGTCCCGAAACCGCTCCCCGATCGCGATCGTGTCACCGCCGCCACCGGTGATCTCGTGGGTGAGCGAATCGTGGACCGTTTCCACGGCTGTCGCGTGGCCGTCCATGAACAGCCTCAGCCCCGATGCTCTGCCCGATCCGTCGCTCGTCACGGCCACATGCAC
>JBJTBO010000274.1:0-12493 GCA_046091445.1 Planctomycetaceae bacterium
GGCGTCCACGACGGCACCGAGGTGCAGACGCACGTGCGCGAACACCTGTTTCCGGCCACGGCCGCGCGCCCCGACACCGTGGCCCTGACGCCGGAGCAGGTCGTGGGCGACACGCGGAACGAAGCCGGCGCCGGCGACGACACGGTCGAGCTTCGCCACGTGAACGCCCGCACGCGGCTCTTCGCCCTGATGGGGGCGGGGGACGATTCGCTCACGCTCGCGAACGTGCTGCTCAGCGCCGCGCCGGGCGACGTGTCGCTCGTCGGCGGCCGCCGCGGGCGGGACTCGCTCCGGCTGGAGATGCTCCGCGGCAACGGGCACCCGAGCCACGAGGATTTCGAGACGGTGACGCGCGCGTGAGCATCGTGTCCAGGGCGGGAGCCGTCAGAGCGCCGCGGAATGCCGCGTGCCGCCCTCATCATCGGCCGCCGCCAGACACCGCGGCACATCCAACGCGCCGCCGCCGCGACGGCGGGCTTCGTACTGCGCCTCGAAGTCGGCCGGGACGCGCAGCCGCCAGTTGTCCGCATGGGTCGTGCCCGGGCGGTTGTAGCGCTCCGTCATGCCGAAGAGGTCGGCGAAGAACACGGAGACGTTCCGCGCCTCGCTCGCCAGCATCGCCGTGAAGAGCGAGGCGACGAGCGCGCCGGCCGTGCCATCGGGTGCCGGCGAGGGTGACGACGCGGGCCCCGCGTGGCCGCCGGGAGCGAGGCTCGCCAGATAGCGTGTCCAGTCGGGGGCCAGGCCGGCTCGTATCCATTCCTGGGCATGCTGCCAGACGGTGGCCGTGTCATGCGTGCCCAGCATGATCCAGTCGGCGGGCCGGGCGTGCTCGATGCGATACACGTCGGTCGGATCGTCGAGCTTCAGCCTCGACGTGACGCGGAAGCGTCCGAGATGGAACCGGTCGAGGACGCGCTGCACGGGATAGGGCATCGTGCTCAGCACCTCGCAGGCGATCGAGGTCCGGGGCCGTCCGTGGGCCTCGAGGCGCTCGACGATCAGCGCGAACGGCCGGCCGTAGGCCTCGACCTGGGCGTCGTCGAGTCCGCCGACGCGACGGTCTGCATGGGGCTCGACGTCGCGGGCGATCTGATCGGCCCGCGCGATCGCCCAGCCGGCGAGCGCCGGATGCTCGGCCGCGTCGGGAGACGAAAACAGCCGGGCGCCGTGCTGCACGGCCTCGAGCGGATCGGCCGTATCGGCCCGATACACCCACGGGTCGATCCAGCCGTGCGGGTGATCGATGCGGATGCCATCGCATTCCTCGAGCACGCGGTCGAGCCGCGCCCCGACGAACGACGCGACGGGCCCGGGACTCTGCTCCGAGCCGTACTGCCGGGGATCGAGCACGGTGAATCCCCACGGCTGGCCCTCGGGATTCGTGCGGCTCGGCGGGGCGCCCAGCAGATAGTCGGCGAGGAAGGCGGACCGATGCGACCAGACGTCCTGCGGCGCGAGCCCCACCTGCAGGTCGGCGAAGAGCGTCAGCCCGAGCTCGGCGAGCCGTGACCGGAGCCTGCGATGCTCGACGGTGAGCAGCCACTGGATGACGGCGTAGTGCTCGATTTCGACGGCGTGCCGCGCGGCCAGTTCCGCGAGACGGGCTGCGGCCCGATCCTCCTCACCGGGTTCGGGGCGAAAGAGCCGCTGATCGAACGCCCCCCGCGGCGATGACGCGTGCCAGGCACCCCACCAGCCGGAGCCGTGCTCCCGACAGAGCGCTCCGTAGAGCGCGTCGGGGACGAGCCATCGCCGATGCACCGACAGAAAGGCCCGTGCCTGGTCGCGCAGCGCGTCGTCGGCCCGCTCCGTGATCCGATCCGCCGCCTCGTCGAAGATCGTCTCGATGAGCGCGAGCGGCGTGGGCGTGGGAGCTGCGGCGACCCGCCGACGACACGCATCCACGAACGCGGGATCGAGCAGCCCGTCCGCGGCGAGGCGTGCCAGCGGGAGATTGTGCGGATTGCGCGAGAACAGCGTCGCTTCGTACGGCGACATCTGCCCCCGACCGGTCATCCCCTGCGGCCCGAGCTGGATGCCGTCGAAGCCCTGCTGCCTCGCGAACGCGAAGAGCCTCTCGGCGGCGCGCGAATAGGGTGTCCCGCGGCCGAACTCCTCGCCCGGGTCGCACGGAAAACTCGCGTCGTGGACCTGCAGCAGCAGGTGGTCGATGCCCAGCCGACGCTTCGCCGCGCGCAGGGCAGAAAGCTCATGGCCGTCGAGGGGGGTCGCATCGGCCGTCATGTCGCCGGTCTTTTCGAGAAGCCTCGGTGACGTCGTCGCCGTTCCGCGGTGCCGTCTCCGCCAGACGGTCAGAGCATAGCGGTTCGGCCCAGCGGGCCGGGCGGACGACGCCTGCAGCGGTGCCGGTGGTCCGCGCGTGACGCTCCATCGTCCATCGTGCGACAGCCGGGTATCATGCCGCGATGCAGTCGTTCCGATGCGTGTGCGGGCAGCCGCTGTTTTTCGACAACCTCAAGTGTCTCGGCTGCGGCGCGGAGGTGGCCTACGACCCGCGACGGCGGACCCTCGGCTCGCTCGTCCAGCAGGCCGACGGCATGTGGGCGTTTCAGGGCGAGGCCCGCGAACCCCCTCCGCTCTTCCGCCTCTGCACGCACCGCGGCGCGGCGGCCGCGTGCAACTGGCTCGTCCCCGCCGAGGAGCCGGCGGCCTTCTGCGCGTCGTGCTGCCTCACGCGGACGATCCCCCCGCTCGATCGATACCGCAACATCGACCGGCTGCGCGACCTCGAGCGGGCGAAGCGGCGGGTCCTCTTCACGCTCCAGAACCTCAAGCTCCCTCTCGCCGCGCGGTCGCACGACCCGCAGGGCCTGGCGTTCGACTTCCTCGAATCCCTCCCCGACGGGCCGCCCGTGCTCACCGGCCATGCGAGCGGCGTCATCACGCTCAACGTCGCGGAGACCGACGACGACTACCGCGACAAGCACCGCGACCTCCTGCAGGAGCACTACCGCACGGTCATCGGTCACCTGCGACACGAGCTCGGCCACTACTACTGGGACGTGCTCGTGCGCGACACGTCGTGGCTGGAATCCTGCCGCGTGCTCTTCGGCGACGAGCGGGCCGACTACGCCGCCGCGCTCGAGCGGTACTACGCCGAGGGGCCGCCGGCCGACTGGCAGGCGCGGTTCATCAGCCGGTATGCCGCCGCCCATCCCTGGGAGGACTGGGCGGAGACCTGGGCACAGTACCTGCACATCCGCTCCACGCTGGAGACGGTCACGGCCTACAAGCTCGACATCTCGCAGGCGCCGCTCGCCATCACGCCGTTCGGCCCCGACGCGCTCTTCATGCCCGAGCCGGCCGAGGCCGGGGCGGCCTTCCTCGGGTGGATCAACGCCATGGTCGTGCTCGCGGCCGTGCTCAACGAGACCGCGCGCAGCATGGGCCAGCCCGACATCTATCCCTTCGTCCTGAATCGCCCGACCGTGACGAAGCTGCACTTCGTCCACTGCGTGATCACGGGGGATCGTGCCGCCCGCACACCGCCCCCGCCCGAGGCCATGGCGGTCGTCACCGGCTGAGGCCGCGCGTCGAGATCATGATCGCCACGCCCCCGGAGCCCGACTCGCGACGCGGTCATCACCTGCAGGCCACCGCCCCATGAGACCCGTCACCCACGCCCCGGCCGAGCCCGCGGCATCCGCAGCGGAGGCACCCTCGCCGATCAACGATTACGAGCGCCGTCGCCGCGAAGCCGAAACGGCGAACGAGCTGGTGGTGTCGGCGATCATCGCCGCCCTGATGGCCTCGATGCTCGTGATCTCGGTGATCTGGACGATCGAGTACCCGTTCCTGCCTGTCCCGCGCGAGGTGAGGGCGGTGTCGGCCCTGTTTCTCGCCGCACACCTCGGAATCCTCGTGCTGCTCACGACGCGGCGCCGCTATTCGCCGCTGCGGAAGTACGTCATCGTCGTCGTGCGAATGGCCCTTTTGGGTGGAATCTGCTGGGCGGAGTGGTTCCACCGGAACCCCGCCTACGGCCTCGTGCGGCCCACGTCGCTCTTCGCCGTCACCATCATGATCACGGCCCTCTCCTACAGCCGCGGCGCCCTGGTGCTGGCCGGCGTGCTGGCCTGCATCCTCTATCCCACGATCTCGCTCTTCGGCCCGGCATGGCCTGCAAGCCTCCACGCGAGCCTCTTCGCCGTGCAGCTCTTCATCGCCGTGACCTACGTCGCCCATCGGCTCGTCTCGCAGATGCGCACGATGTCGGACGACTCGGTGTCGAACGAGCGACTCAGCCGGTTTTTCTCGCCGCAGGTCGCCTCCCAGATCGCGGCGGAGCCGGCGCTGGCCACCCACGCGGCCGAGTGCCAGGTGTCCGTGCTCATGAGCGACATCAGCGGCTTCACCGCCATGGCGTCCCGGATGCCGCCCGACGAGGTCGTCGGCCTCCTCAACGCCTATTTTCCGCGCATGGTGGAGATCGTCTTCCGCCACGGAGGAACACTCGAGAAATTCATCGGCGACGCGCTGCTCGCGGTCTGGGGCGCACCGGTCGCGAGCCCGGACCACGCCGATCGGGCCGTGGCCGCCGCGACCGAGATGCAGCAGGCCGTCGTCGCCTTCAACGTCGCGCAGCGGGCCGCCGGCCGACCCACGATCATGATCCACGTGGGCATCGCCTCCGGGCCGGCGGCGGCCGGGTACATCGGGGCTGACCGCTACGTGCAATACGCGGTGATGGGGGACACGACGAACGTCACCGCGCGGATCTGCACGTCGGCCGGGCCCGATGAGATCCTCGTGTCGGACGAGACGCGACGCGGGCATTCCGGGCGGGGCGTCGTGTTCGAGGACGTGCCCGCGATCGTGGCCAAGGGGAAGGATGGGCCGGTCACCGTCCATCGGGTGCGCGCGGCCGACTCGCGGTGACCGCCGCCGACGGCGCGACGGCAGGCACGGCTCACCGGGTCAGGTCAGCCCGGCCTGCACGTTTCGGGAAAACTTGATGTACGGCAGACGGATCGACCGCACGAAGAACCGGTCCGCCCGGATCGCCTCCGGTGCCTGGAACCCGGCGGCCCCGAAGAACGTGACCGCGTCGTCCTGATCGACGCCGTCGCCGCTGATGCCGTAGCCTCCCGCCAGGATGCGCGACGCGTAGACGGCCGTGCTGCCGGGGAAGAACACGACGCCGTTCTGGTTGGCCGCGGGCGTGGGCGCGCGGAAGTTCGTTCCCGGATTGAACGAGTCGTAGCCGAGCACGGTGACGTCGAACGCCGTGGCGGGCAGCGGCGCACCCTCGTTGAGGCCGGTCCGCGGGTTGATGCCGGGGGTGTTGAGGATCGAGAACGGCCCCGGGGCGGCGGTGGCCGAGCCCGACGGGTACTTCGGCACCGCGAGGTAGCGGAAGGTGCGGTTGGTGAAGGCGGTGCCCAGCGGCACGGTGCCCACGCGGTCCTCGGGAGCGAGCAGCGGGGAGGCGTAGTAGGCGGTGTTGCGCGACTTCGCCACCGCCACGTCGATCGAGAAGACGGTGGCATCGGGCATGCGGAAGACGCCGAGCAGCGTGCCGTCGAGGTCGGCGACCGCGAGCACCATCTTCGCGAAGGTGGGCTGGATGCGGATCTGTGCGCGGGTGCGTCGCGCCTGGGCCACGCCCTGCTCGACGAGCCGCGTCACGTCGGCGGCCGAGAGGAGCGTCCCGTCGGCGGCCGGCACGAGCCAGCCGTCGGGCTGGGGCTGCCCCGGGAGGAGCGTGGCGCCACCCGGCGCGACCGCCTGATTCGCCCCGTTGACGGTGCCGAACCCCAACGCACCGACGATCGAGAAGAGCCGCTCGACGCCGAGCGGCCCGGCCTGTGGGCCGAAGCTCTGCAGCGCCACGCCACCGAGGTTGATCCGGGCGGCGGCGTTGACCCGGTTGACGAGCTGCTGGGCCTGCACGAGCGACAGGGGGAGTGGACCGCCGAGCCCGCCGGCGCGGGCGATGATCTGGCGGGGCGCGAGGGTGGCCGTGACGACACTCGTGCCCGGGATCGTCACCGGAAGCAGCGCGAGCAGCGCGATCGTCTCCGCCTCCAGCGCCCGCGGACCGTTGAGCCGTTGGGAGCGCAGCTGCGACGCGTCCGGGACGAACGACTGCTCGAACGTCGCGAAGCCGGCAGGGCCGGGAAGGAAGACGCCGATGCCACCGATGAGGTCGTTGGTGCCGAGGCGGTAGATGCCGAGCCCGCCGGGCATGGTCGCGATGCCGCGCGACAGGGTGTCCGGAGCGAGGCCGGACTGCGCGCCCCACGACTCGCGGTTGGTCACCGTCACGCCCCCCGCGACGATACTCGTGCGGTTCGTGTGCTCGATCGCGAAGAGGTCGACGAGCGGCCGACGGAGGATGCCCGGCGGGAACTGCCCACCGATGCCGACGGGCGCGACGTACCCCGGCCCCTGGACCAACGGATCGGCACTGTTGGGATTGGCCTCGACCTCCCGCTGCGTGATCGTGCTCTGGCTGATGTGGCTGACGGTGCGCGAGGTGAGGATCGCCTGGCCGTTGGAGAAGAAGGCCCCCGTGCGAGCCTTCGCGACGGCGCCGTCGCTCATGAAGCCGAGCAGGTTCACGTCGGCGGTGGGCACGTCGGCCTCGGTGCGCACGCCGAGGATCTGCCCGGTGCGATCGACGACCGCGATGATCGCGTCGGTCCTCGGCGTGGCGGCGCTCGCCCGGTCGAGGAGCATGCCCACTTCCGCGGCGGTCAGCTGCTGAGCGGCATGCACCAGACGCGGCTCGAGCGGCTCGACCCCATGGCCGAGGCCCTCCGCGGCGGAGCGGGACCGCCGTCGTGGAAGCGGCCACCCACCGTGGCGGTGGCCGCCCGCGCCGCCCTGCCACCCCGCCCACGCCAACATGCGACCGAAGAGCCTCATGGACTGCCTGCTTCGTGCCAGCCGGTCGTGCACGTCGCGACCCGGGTGATCATCGGCACGAGTCCCCCGCCAGGGCTTCCCGAACACGCACAGACGTCACAGGTATCATCGCTGGATTCACCGCTCCCGTCATCGGACACTGTCGCCGGACACCTTTTTGGGGCCACGGGCCGCGAACGTCATCATGACCAGCTCGACGCCACCCCCGGCACGCCCCGTGGACGCGGAACACGCGCGCATCCTCACGATGCAGGACGATGCGACGGGCTGGCGTCGCTGGGGGCCCTACCTCGCGGACCGAGCCTGGGGGACCGTCCGCGAGGATTATTCGCCCGACGGCAAGGCCTGGCAGTTCCTCACCTACGACGCCGCCCGCGCGAAAGCCTACCGGTGGGGGGAGGACGGGATCGCGGGCATCTGCGACCGCTACCAGGTGCTCTGCTTCGCGCCGACCTTCTGGAACGGCCGCGACCCCCATCTGAAGGAACGGTTCTTCGGGGTCACGCCGGACGAGGGCAACCACGGCGAGGACGTCAAGGAGTGCTACTGGCACCTCGACAACCTCCCGTCGCATGCCTTCATGAGCCTGCTCTACCGGTACCCGCAGGCGGCGTTTCCGTACGCCTCGCTTCTCGACGGCAACCGAGCGAGGCAGTCCGACGAGCCCGAGTTCGAACTCGTCGACACCGGCGTCTTCGACGACGGGCGATTCTTCGACATCCTCGTGGAGTACGCGAAGACCACGCCCGAGGAGATCGCCATCCGGATCACCGCCACCAACCATGGACCGGACGCCGCGCCCCTGCACGTGCTGCCGACGCTCTGGTTTCGGAACACCTGGTCGTGGGGCCGGCAGCCGCTCGCCGCTCCGGTCATCCGTCTGGCCGAGACGCCGCGGGGCACGACGGGCCTCGTCGCCGACGACGCCAGCGTCCGCCCCGACCCGATGATCCCGGTCGCCCACGAACTCGGGCGGCGCTGGCTGCTCGCCGCCGATCTCGCGGCGACCGAGACGCTCTTCACCGACAACGAGACGAATGGCCCGGCCGTCTTCGGCGTCGGACACCGCAGCCGCTCGTTCCACACGAAGGACGCCTTCCATCGCCGGCTCTGCGGCGGCGAACGCGCCGCCACGAACCCCGCCGGCAAGGGAACGAAGGCCGCGTTCCACCTGCGCGCGACGGTCCCGGCCGGCGGCCGGGTCGCCTTCCACCTCCTCCTCACCGACACCGCGCCCGCGGAGCGGCTCGCCACCGGTGACGGGCTGGCGCGGCTCGTCGACGACGCCGTGGAGACACGCCGGGCGGAAGCCGACCGCTTCTACGGAGGCGTGGCGCCTCCGCAGGCCTCCGCCGAGGAACGGCTCGTGCAGCGGCGGGCGTTCGCGGGCCTGCTCTGGACGAAGCAGAACTACATCTTCGACGTGGCGAAGTGGCTCGACGGCGACAACCCCGACCTGCCGCCACCGGCGTCCCGCGCGCGGATCCGCAACCGCCACTGGCGACACCTCAACTCGTTTCGGGTGCTGAGCATGCCCGACACGTGGGAGTATCCGTGGTTCGCCGCGTGGGACCTCGCCTTCCACTGCGTGCCGTTCGCGCTCGTCGATCCACAGTTCGCCAAGGACCAGCTGTGGCTGCTGCTCTTCGAGCAGTTCCAGCATCCCAGCGGCCAGCTCCCGGCCTACGAGTGGGAGTTCAGCGACCTCAATCCTCCCGTGCATGCGTGGGCCGTGTGGCGGGTCTACAACATGGAAAAGCGTCGGCACGGCCGGACCGACCGCGCCTGGCTCGAACGCTGCTTCCACAAGCTGCTGCTGGTCTTCACGAGCTGGGTCAACCGGGTCGACCGCGAGGGGAACAACGTCTTCGAGGGCGGCTTCCTCGGACTCGACAACATCAGCGTCTTCGACCGCAGCGAGCCGCTGCCCGACGGCGCCGTGCTCGAGCAGTCGGATGGCACCGGCTGGATGGGCATGTTCTCGCTGGTGATGATGCGGATCGCGCTCGAGCTCGCCGGGGAGAACCCGGTCTACGAGGGCCTCGCCTCGAAGTTCCTGCAGCACTACGCGTACATCGCCCATGCCATGAAGCACATGGGCAGCCGCGACTACTCGCTCTTCGACGAGGCCGACGGCTTCTTCTACGACGTGCTGCGGCTCCCCGACGGCCGCTTCCGCAAGTTTCGCGTGCGGTCGCTCGTGGGGCTCATCCCGCTCTTCGCCGTGGAGCGGCTCGAGTCGGACTGGATCACACCCTTCCGGGAGTTCTCGGCCAACCTCCGCTGGTTTCTCGACAACCGCCGCGACCTCGTCGCCGACGTGATCCACACGCTCCCCGGCGGGAGCGGTGGCACGACGCACCTGCTCACGATCATGGACATCTCCGAACTGCGCCGGATGCTCGTGCGGCTGCACGACCCGGCGGAGTTCCTCTCGCCGCACGGAGTGCGCTCGCTCTCGAAGGCGCACCAGCGGGAGCCGTTCGAGTTCGACGGCCGCCGGGTGGCATACGAGCCGGCCGAATCCCTCACGAAGCACAAGGGGGGCAACTCGAACTGGCGCGGGCCGGTCTGGTTTCCGACCAACTTCCTCATCATCGAGTCGCTGCGGAAGCTCGGCACCGCATTCGGTCCCGACTTCGCCGTGGCGACGCCGGGCAGCGGCGGCCGCCCCCTGCCGCTGCGCGACATGGCGCGGGATATCGCCACCCGGCTCACCCGGCTCTTTCTCCCCGGGCCCGACGGCAGGCGACCGTCGCTGGGGCTGCCTCCGGACCTGGCCGATGACGCACGGTGGCAATCCCACCCGCTCTTCCACGAGTACTTCCACGGCGACTCCGGCGTCGGCCTGGGGGCGAGTCACCAGACCGGTTGGACCGCGCTCGTGGCCAGCCTGATCGACGAATGGAGCGACTGAGCCGATCGCGCCGGCCCGTGCGCCCGCCGCCGGCTCGCGTGGCGGGAAGCGCCGCGCAGCGTCTGCCGCTAAGATCGTGGGCGCGTCGCCCTGCGGGTTGATGCCGCACCGTTTCCAGAGGACAGCCCTTCTCGTGATCGTCCAGGAACTCCACCGCATCCAGCACGATCACGGCTACCTGCCGGAGCCGGAACTGCGCCGCCTCGCGGAACGCACCGGCACGCCGCTCTACCGCCTCCAGGAGGTGGCGAGTTTTTTCCCTCACTTCCACCTGGAGCCGACGCCGCCCGTGACCGTCGCGGTGTGCCGCGACATGGCCTGTCACATGCGCGGCGCACTCGACCTCGAGCGGCGTCTCGATACCGCGCTCGCGGCCGACATCGCCGCGGGCCGCGTCGCCGTGCGGCATGCCTCCTGCCTCGGACGCTGCGACCGTCCTGTGGCGGTCGCGCTCAATGAACGGCTGCTCGCGTCGTGTGGGTCGGACGGCCGAACGATCGAGGCGATCGCCGCCGCCGCCCGCGGGGCACTCGCGGGCGATCCACCCGCCCCGGACACCGACGCGCACTACGCCTGCCATACGAACCGTCCCTGGCGGATCGATCCCTACACCGCGTCGGCGGGCGCAGGCTCCCATGAGGCGGCGGCGTCGCGCACGCCGTACGCGGCCATCGACACCTTCCTCTCGTGGGACGACCCCCAGCGGCTCGTGGAGGAGCTCAAGAAGGCCGACCTGCGCGGCATGGGAGGCGCCGGCGTCCCCGCCCATCAGAAATGGCACGACGTGCGCCATGCGAAAGGCGACGCACGCTACGTCGTGTGCAACGCCGACGAGAGCGAACCGGGCACGTTCAAGGACCGCGAGCTGCTCACGCACCACGCGCACGTCGTGCTGGAAGGGGTCATCCTCGCGGGACTCTTCACCGGTGCGACCCGCGGCTGGATCTATGTGCGGCACGAATATGGCGAGCAGATCGCGACCATGAAGGCCGAGATCGCCCGCGCCGAGGCGCTCGGCGCCTGTGGGCGCAACATCCGCGGCAGCGGCCGTGACTTTCCGGTCGAGGTCTTCACGAGCCCGGGCGGCTACATCTGCGGCGAACAGAGCGCGCTCATCGAGGCGATGGAGGATCACCGCGCGCAGCCGAGACCCAAGCCGCCCCAGCTCGAGACCAACGGCCTCTACGACCGGCCGACGCTCGTGAGCAACGTTGAGACCTTCGCCTGGGCGCCGGCGATCGTCCTCGGCGGGGGCGACTGGTTCGCGGGCACCGGCATCCGAGGCTGCCGTGGGAGCCGCCTCTTTTCCGTGTCGGGCGACGTGCGCAGGCCCGGGGTGTACGAGGTGCCCAACGGCACGCCGCTCGGGGTGCTCATCGAGGAGCACTGTGGCGGCACCACCGGCCCGCTCAAGGCGTTCGCACCATCCGGTCCCTCGGGCGGATTCCTGCCCGCCCGGCTGCCGGTCGCCGCCCTGCCCCGCGGCTGGGAGAAGCGGGCTCCCGCGGATCTGGTGGCTGCCGTGGCCGCGGGCGGCGGCACGCACGTCGACATCCTCCACCTCGAGCTCGATCTCCAGCGGTTCCGCGACCTCGGCCTCGCCCTTGGCGCGGGGCTCGTGGTCTACGACGCCAGCCGCGACATGGCCGCCGAGGCCCTCTCCTGCTCTCGGTTCTTTCGCGACGAGTCGTGCGGCAAGTGCGTCCCCTGCCGCATCGGATCCGACAAGATCGTGCACGTCGCCGAGGAGATCACGACGGGCCGCATCTCCCGGGTCGATCTCGCAGCTCGGGGCCGGCTGGTCGGGGAGCTCGCGCGGGCGCTCGAGATGACGAGCATCTGCGGGCTGGGCATGGTGGCGGCCAAGCCGCTCGAAACGACCCTCGAGTTCTTCCGGGACGACGTGGAGCGTCACCTGGCTGCGAATACCGCGGGAGGTGCGCCGTGAACGAACCGGACGGGGGCGGTGCCCCGACGAGCAGGGATCCCCTGCACGACGACGAGCGGCCGGGCCTTGTCCTGCCGGAGGAGGATGGCCTCTTCGCACGTGACATCGACGGCCAGCTCGTGCGGATGGACAAGGTCACGGCGGCCGACTTCGACCGGCGCGTGACGATCCGCATCGACGGTCGCGAGGTGACGGTGCCCAAGGCCGTGCCCCTGACCGACGCCCAGGGAAAAATCCTGCGCGACCAGGAGGGGCGCCCCCTGCCGCGCGCCACGACCATCTTCGACGCCGCGACGCGGGCCTACGCCGACGACCCGGCCGGAAATCCCATCCCGGTGCTCTGCCACCGGGAGCATCTCGAGCCTGTCGCGGTGTGCCGCGTCTGCTGCGTGGAGATCGCCAAGGTGAAGCGCGGCTCGATGCAGCGGGAACGGAAGCTCCTGCCGGCATGCCAGCACCGCGTCGAGGAGACGAGGGAGGCGCACACGAGTCGCGCCCCCGACCTCGCCGCGCGGCGACGGATCGACACGAACGTGCGCACGCTCGTCAACCTACTGGTCAACGACCACCTGCCGGCCGACTGGGAGTCGCAGACGGTCAACGAGCTCGGCCTGCTCGCGAGGCGGCTCGAGGGCCTCGCCCTCGAGGCCCGCTGGCCCCTCACGGGCCGGCAGCCTCTCCCGGCCCGCGATCGTGTGCGCGGACACGACGACTCGTCGCCCCGCATCGCCGTC
>JBJTBO010000275.1:0-3796 GCA_046091445.1 Planctomycetaceae bacterium
ATGCTCGCCGGCGGAGCGATCGCTCCCGTGCTCACGGCATCGCTGCTCGGATGGTTCGCGGCCTGGTCCCAGTCCAGCGGCTTCGCCGCATGGCGGCTGTGCCTCGTGCTCTACTGCCTGCCGGGGCTCGTCTGGGCGGCCGCCTACTGGGTCGGCACGCGGTCGTGGGGGCTCGATCGGCCGCCGGCCGACCCGCTCGAGCAGCCACGCGGTCAGCACCGGCGCGATCGCACCACCGGCGAGCATCCCCGCTCCAAGCCAGCCGGAGGCACGCGCCAGCTCGGTGCCGCCAAAGACGCCCCCGATCGTGCGCACGGCGCAGGGCATCGCGGCGGCCTGAAAAATTCCCATCGCCGTCCAGGCGGCGACGAGCGCCCCGTACGTCGGGGCGACGGCGGTGATGCCGGTCGCCACCGACCAGAGCACCGCGGCCACGACGAGCGTGCGCCGCGAGCCCATGCGGTCGGCCACCACGCCGGCGGGAAGCTGACACAGCGCGTAGCCCAGCTGCCACGCCGACTGGAGCAGACCGAGGGCCCATGTCGCCCGCACGAGCCCGAGATCGGCGGCGATTTCGGGCAGCGGGACGCTGATCGCGGCCCGTTGGACGTAGGCGATGAGGGCCATCACCACGAGGAGGCTCAGGATCGTGTGGCGCATGCGGAAGCCACCGCTTCCTGGAGGCGTGCGAAGAGACGATCGACCTCGCGGGCGGTCTCGTCGTCGAGCGACCACCGACAGGGCCCACGACGCCGGTCGGACCGGAACAGTCCGCGCCTCACGAGCAGGTATTTCTCGATGGCCAGAAACCCGTCGAGTCCGGCCTGCATCTGGATCGCCACCAGGCCGCAGATCGGGAGGGCAAGACGGTAGATGGCGTCGTCACCCGCAGCGGAGGCGAGCGCCCTCCAGAGCGCCACGACGCCGTCGAGCAGGTCGACCCCCGGCATCGTGCCGGCGATCCCGCGGCGATGGCTGTCGACTAGAAGGATGCCGCCGGATCCCTCGAAGATCCGCGCCCGTCCGGCCGTCGCGTCGCGAAGCCGTGACAGGTTCGGCCCGAGCGGCGATGCCTCGGGCTTGAAGAGGATCTTCTCGGGTCCGTGCCGCTCGAGCAGTTCGACGTGCACCTCGAGCGGGATCGCCTGGCCGACGTAGGCCGAGGCGTCCTGCACCACCAAGGGCACCCCCACGGCCGTGGCGATGCCGTGGAAGTAGTCGACGAGTGCGGGGGCCGGCAGGGGCGTCGTCAGGGGCGGCACCGCCATGACCGCGTCGCAGCCAGCCGCCTCGGCAGCCACGGCATGGGCCCGCGCCGCGGTGACGCTCTCCGCACCGACGCTCATGAAGACGGGCCCACGGCCGGCCGCATGCCGCACCAGCAGCCCGGCGAGCTGCCGGCGTTCCTCCGTCGTGAGCTTCAGCACCTCCGAGACCATGCCCGTGCCGAGGCCGTGCGCGCCGGTCGCGAAGATCCAGTCGACCTCGCGGGCGAGATCCGCCTCGTCGATCCGGTCCGCCGCGTCGAACGGCACATGGACGATCGGCAGCACGCCCTCCAGGCGCCGCGCGGTGACGGATGCGCTCATGCCCCGGCTCCGTTCACCAGTCGCCCACGCTGCCGTCCGGGTAAAACACGCGGAGCACCTGCTCCTGCTGGAACGGGTGCCGGCGCACCTGCTCCTCGTCGATCTCGATGCCGAGCCCCGGCCGGGTGTTGGGACGCACGATGCGGCCGGCGCGCTCGACCGTGAACCCCTCGCGGACGACGTCCTGCCGCCACGGCACGTCGGCATGCACGGTCTCGCAGATCACGTAGCTCGGCTGGGAAAAGCCGAATTCGAGCGATGCCGCCGTGCTCACGGGGCCCTGCGGGTTGTGCGGCGCGAGCGCCAGCCGGTGGACCTCCACGAGCGCCGCGATCCGCCGCGCCGCCGACAGGCCGCCGCAGTGCGTGATGTCGAGCTGGCAGACGTCGCACCCTCCCGCGGCGAAGAGCCGTGCGAACTCCGCCAGATGGGTGATCCGCTCGCCGGTCGCGATCGGCGTGCGGACGGCGGCCTTGATCGCCCGGAGTCCCTCGACGTTCTCCGGCCAGCAAGGCTCCTCCAGGAAGTAGAGGCCGTACGGCTCGAGGACTTTGGCGAATTGCAGGCCCATCGCGGGCGACGGACGTGCGTGGCAGTCGACCATGATGTCGATCCTCTCCCCGACGGCCTCGCGCATCGCGGCGACCGCCTGCTCGGCGCACCGCAGCGCTCCGAGCCCCTCAAGCGGCATCGTGGGAGGCACGGCCATGCTCTTGAAGGCCGTGAAGCCGTCGGACACGGCCTGACGGGCCAGGTCGGCGAACCGTTTCGCGTCGTCCGCGGCGGTCTCGTAGAAGTCCTCCATGCGGCCGCCGCCCAGATGGCAGTAGGTGCGCACGTGGTCGCGGACCGGACCGCCCCACAGCTTCGAGCAGGGGAGGTTGGCGACCTTCCCGAGGATGTCCCAGAGGGCGAGATCGATGCCCGCGATCGCCGTGGCGCGCTCGATGCCATGGCCATGCCAGAAGTGCTGCCGCACCATGATCTGCCAGAGGTGCTCGATGCGGGTGGGATCCTCGCCGACGAGCAGATGCGACAGGTCCTCGAGGGCGCCCACGATGCCGCGGGTGTGCCACTCGAGCGTGGCTTCTCCCCATCCCCAGAGCCCGTCCTGGTCGGTGACGACCTTGACGAACACCCAGTTCCGCATGCGGGCGTGGCAGACGTGGCTTTCGACTCGCAGGATCTTCATCGCGTGCGCCACCGGATGGTCACCCGCGGGCGGTCGTCCGGGCGGAGGCCGCTGGTGCCGCGCGGCAGCATAGCCGATGAGGCCGCCGTGGAGCGGGTCCATCACGCCCACGGCCTGCGACGCCCAGCGCACCGGGCGGCGCACGCCGTCGGGGCGACGCTCACTTGCCGATGCAGTGCCGGGAGAAGACCCGATCGAGCAGGTCGGGGCCGAGCTCGACGCCGGTCACCTCGCCGAGCGACTCCGCCGCCACACGCAGGTGACCGGCGAGCAGGGCCTCGTCGAGGCTGCCCCCGGCGACGTCGCGGGCCATCATCTCCCCTGCCGCCGCCATCGCGGCCGCAGCGGTGTCGAGCCCGTCCGCAAGCCTCACCGTCGCGGGCGACGCGCGCGGCGGGAGTCGCGACACGGCGGTCGCGATGGCGGCGGTCAGCGCGGCGAGGCCCTCGCCGGTGACGCTGCTCGTCGCGATGACGCCGCACGACGATCGCGGCACGCACATGCCGGGGACTTCGACGCGGTCGCAACGCGTCAGCACGTCGATCCGCGGCCGTCGCTGCGAGGGCTCCGTGCGGGGAGGGATGCCCGCCTCCGCATCGTGACAGACCACGACCACATCGGCGTCGGCCAGCGCACGGCGAGCCACCGCCTCGGCCTCCACCGCGGGATCGACCCCCGGAGCGTGCCCGTTCCGGTGCGCCGGCCGCACCCCCTCGAGGCCCACCATGCCCGCCACGTCGACGAGCACGCACGGTGCCGCGCCCGCATCCGGAAGCGCGAGTTCGAGCCGCGTCTCGAGCCGGTCGCGGGTCGTGCCATGGGCGTCGGCCACGAGCGCCGCATCGCGCCCGGTGAGCGCGTTGTAGAGCCTGCTCTTCCCGACGTTGGGCGGCCCGACGAGGACGACGCGCGGCACATCCGCGCCCGCGATGCCCCGCCCTGCGAGGGCGGCACGCGCGGCGTGGAGGGCGAGAGCCGTGCGCTCGATCCTGGCGGCGAGCGCGTGCCGGCCTTC
>JBJTBO010000276.1:0-2713 GCA_046091445.1 Planctomycetaceae bacterium
GGATGAGATTCAGCGGGTCGACGTGCGGATTGCGGTCCTCGATCGACTGACGAAACCAGGGCGTGCCCGCGAGCAGCTCACCGCCGCCGACGACGTCGAGGATCACCTGCCGCGCCCGGTCGCGCTCCGCGGCGATCCGCGGCCAGATGCGGCGCCGGGCGTCGGTGTCGTCGCACAGCTCCGAGTAGCGCTGGGCCACGTACATGTCCGCCTTCGCGAGCGCGAGGGTCGCGTTGTCGATCGTCGCCCGGAAGAAGGGCCACTCGCGGTACATCGTGCACACCCGCTGCCAGGCCTCGCGATCCTCGTACTTGATCTCGGAGAGCGCGGTGCCCAGCCCGTACCACGCCGGAATCATGCAGCGGCTCTGCGTCCATGCGAAGACCCACGGGATCGCGCGGAGATCGTCGAGGGTCCGCTGGCCGCGACGTCGCGAGGGCCGCGAAGCGATCGGCAGGTTCTCGATTTCCTCGATCGGGGTCGTCTGCTCGAAGTACGCGATGAAGCCCGGCTGGTCGACCAGTTCGCGGTACACCGCCCACGAACGTTCGGCGAGCCGGGCCTCCAGGGCGGTCCACTCGGCGGTCGGCGCCGACCGCCGCACGGTCGCGGCGACGTGGGTGGCCCACGCCACCTGCTCGAGGTGGCGTCGTGCGATTTCGGCGGCGTCGTAGCGTTCCGCGAGCACCACGCCCTGCTCGGTCAGCCGGAGCGACCCGTCGAGCGTCTCCGGCGGGAGCGAGAGGATGCCCCGGGCGGCCGGGCCGCCGCCGCGCCCGAGCGATCCGCCGCGCCCGTGGAAGAACGTGAGGTGGACACCGCGCGACGCGGCCGTCGCGTGGAGACGCTCCTGTGCCGAATGGAGGCCGCAGCAGGCCGCGAGGTAGCCGCCGTCCTTCGTGCTGTCCGAATAACCCACCATCACGATCTGGCGGTCGCCGAGGCCGGCGAGGTGCTCCCGCCATACCGGTTCGTCGAGCATCGACGCGAGCGTGACGTGCGCCTCCGCCAGGTCGTGGATCTTCTCGAAGAGCGGCGCGATCGGCAGATCCCGTACCGCGACCGTCTCGCCCCGCGCCCGGGCGGCGCGCCGTGCCTGCCGCCAGAGCCAGAGCACGCAGAGCACGTCCGCCGGCGCCTGCGTGAGGCTCACGATCGCGCAGCCCACGCTCTCCGGGCCGAACCGCACCACGGCCCGGTGCAGGACGTCGAAGAGGTCGAGCGTGTCGCGGGCCAGCGGGCCGACCGCCTCGCGCGGGATGCCCGCCGCGTCCGCCCGATCCAGCGTGTGGAGGAGCAGCCGCGTGCGCCCTGCGTCGTCGAGGGCGCCGTACGCCGCCGGCTCCGCGAGGTGGCCGGAGGCGGCGAGGATCTCGCCCATGATCTCGACGTAGGCGCGGGCGGCCTGACGCTCGTCGAGGCTCGACATGTGGAGGCCGAAGGTGCGCACGAGGTCGAGCCAACGACGCGGCGGCGTCCCCTCGACCACGTGGAGATCGCCGGCGAGGCAGTCGACGAGCAGGGCGACGTCCGCCTCCAGATCGCCGCCGCTCGGATACCCGAGCTCCGCCCCGGACGCGTGGGCGGGCCCGGAGAGATCGCTGAGCCGGGCCCGCTCGAGGCGGAGCCGGATCATCCCGATCCAGCGGCGGTAGACCTCGTGCGGCGCGGAGCGGGCGAGCGCCCCCGTGAGGTCGGGATGCGCCGACTCGAGCGCCGCGAGACGCTCGGCGAGGCGCCGGCTGCCCGGGCTCGACCGCACCGAGACGGTGAGCAGGTCGTGCAGTCGTGTGCACCACGCGAGGTGGGCGTCGATCGCGGCATGACGCAGCCGCACGAGCGTGGCCGCCGTGACGTCCGCCGTCACGAAGGGATTGCCGTCGCGATCCCCGCCCATCCACGAACCGAAGCGGAGGAACGGGGGCACGTGGAATGCATGCCCCGGGAAGTGCTCGGCGAGCGCGCCGCGGAGCGCGGCGTGCACCTGCGGCACGGCCTCCCAGATGCGCGGCATGATCGACAGGCCGCGGTCCACCTCGTCGAGCACGGTCGGCCGCGCCGGGCGGAGGAACTCCGACTCCCAGATCACGGCCAGTTCGTTCCGCATGTCGGCGTCGTACGCCGACCGTTCCCGTGGCAGCAGGTCGTCGCGATCGAGATCGCGCAGCCCGTGACGCAGCCGCCGGAGCTTCGCGCGGATGGAGCGGCGCTTGGCCTCGCTCGGATGGGCCGTGAAGACGAGGTCGACGCGCAGGCAGCCGAGCGCCTCCTGCACGTCGTGCGCCGAGAGCCCCAGCGACTTCAGTTCGGCGATGCCGGCGGCGAGCGACTCGCCGAGCGGCTCGGGGGCCCGGTCCCGCTCGCGCTGCCGGAGCACGCGGATGCGTTGGCGGTCCTCGGCGATGTTCACGAGGTCGAAGTAGATGCCGAAGGCACGGGCCACGAGCTCCGCGTCGCCGGGAGCGAGGCCCGTGATGCGGGCGGCGAGCGCCTCCTCGGCGGCCGGCCCGCCGGCGCGACGCTCGAGCGCCAGGCGGCGGATGTCGGCGACGAGATCCGCCACACCGTCCCCCGCCAGATCACGGATGACATCGCCGAGGGTATCGGTGAGATGCCGGATGTCGCGGCGGAGAAGGTCGTCGGACACGACGAGGCACCGGGCGGGCGGTGGGAGGGAGCGACGCGGGCGGTGTGGCATCGACAGCATAGGGGG
>JBJTBO010000277.1:0-6710 GCA_046091445.1 Planctomycetaceae bacterium
GCGATCGCCGCCGTCGAGGCGATGCTGTGATGGTCACGCCGTCCGAGAGGGGAAGCGGGCGCGCCGGCGCCGGGCCCGCGGCGGATCATGCCGCCGATCGAATTGGCGACACGTCCCGGCTGATCCACGATCCGGTCACGATGCGAGGCGCGGTGACCGCCGCGCGGGCGGCCGGGCGGCGCGTGGGATTCGTGCCCACGATGGGGGCGCTGCACCGCGGCCACGTCAGCCTCGTCGCCGCCGCCCTCGAGGACTGCGACGACGTGGCCGTCTCGATCTTCGTCAACCCGACCCAGTTCGGTCCGGGTGAGGACTTCGCCCGGTATCCCCGGCCGCTCGCCGCGGACATCGCCATCCTCGAGGCCGCGGGCGCCCGCTGGACGTTCGTGCCGGAGGTGGCCGCCATCTACCCCGCGGGATGTGCGACGCGGGTCGTCGTGGATGGCCCCGCGCACGGCTTCGAGGGAGATCTTCGTCCGGGCCACTTCGTCGGGGTGGCCACCGTCGTCTGCCGGTTGCTGCACGCCGTGCCCGCCGACGTCGCCTACTTCGGGGCCAAGGACTGGCAGCAGACCCGCGTGATCGATCGCATGGTCCGCGACCTCGGCCTGCCGATCGAGCTGCGCATCTGTCCGACGGTGCGGGAGCCGGACGGACTGGCGCTGAGCTCGCGCACCGCCTACCTGTCGTCCGACGAGCGCGGCCGCGCGACGGCCCTCGTCGAAAGCCTGCGGGCGGCCACGACGATGTGGGAGGCAGGGGCCGCGTGCCCGGTGATCGAGGCGGCGATGCGGAAGCTGCTCGAGCATCGTGGCGTGGTCATCGACTACGCGGCGGTTGTCGACGCCGAGTCGCTGGAGCCGCCGATCGACGCGCGGCCGGCGGTGGCGCTCGTCGCCGGTCGGGTCGGGGTGACGAGACTCATCGACACCATGCCGCTGCGTCCCCGAAGCGGTGCAGGCTGATGCGATCGACGCTCTTCCACGTCCCCGTGACCGTGTCGCTCGGCGACTGGACCGTACCGCTCTTCGGCGTCGGCCTGCTGTTCGCGGCGTGGTGCGTCGTCGGAATCGGCCTCCTCGTGTGGCATGCGGTGCGGCATGGTGGGCGGTCGGCCGCGGCCGCGCTCGGACTGCCCCTCGCGGTCACCGGTGGGATGATCGTTTGGGGGCTGCCGGCGCTCGATGACGGCGCGGGCGTGCCGGTCCGCGGCTATGGAGTCATGCTCCTCGCGGCTGCAGCCGCCGGCACCTGGCTGTCGATCGTGCGTGGTCGCCGCGCCGGCTTCGACGCCGACACGATCCTCGCGCTCGGCATGGAGGTGTTTCTGTGGGGCCTCGTCGGCGCGAGGCTCCTCTATGTGATCGAATACCGCGAGCAGTTCTTCCCTCCCGGCCGCGCCTGGACGGAGGGACTGCGCGCGGTGCTCAACGTCGCCGCAGGCGGCCTCGTCGTGTTCGGCGCGCTGCCTACCGCCGGCCTCGCCGCCTGGTGGTTCGCCCGCCGGAGGGGGCTCTCGATCCTGCGGCTCGCCGACTGCATCGCGCCGGGGCTGCTCGTCGGCCTCGCGCTCGGCCGGGTGGGCTGCTTCCTCAACGGCTGCTGTTACGGAGGACCGTGCGACCTGCCGTGGGCGGTGCGGTTCCCTCCGGAGAGCCCGCCATGGTTCGACCAGATGGCGCGGGGCATGCTGCCACCGGCCTCCGGACAGGCGGATGCGCCCTGGACCCTGCCGGTGCACCCCGCCCAGCTCTACGCCGCTCTGGACGCCGGGTTTCTGGCGATTCTGGCGGTGCTCTTCGCGCCTCTGGCCCGTCGGGACGGGGCCGTGTTCGCCCTGGTGCTCACGATCCACCCGGTCGCACGGATGCTCCTCGAGGCGATCCGCGTGGACGAGCCCCCCGCCCTGGGAACGCCGCTGTCCATCTCCCAGCTGATCTCGCTCGGCCTCCTGGCAGCCGCAGGCCTGCTCTGGTGGTGGGTGCTCAGGCAGCCTCCCCGGCCTCCAGAGGCCTCCAGAGCCGACGCAGGCACCATCTCGTGAGGGGGCGCGGTCGCCACTTTGACGCGCCGGGGCGAATTCGGGACGATAGGGGGATGGAACTCGAGCAGATTTCCCGAATGGGTGGCGTCGCAGGCTGGAGTGCCGGGAGCGGGGCAGCCGTGATCGCCGCGGATTGGCGGGCGGTCGAGGCGTCTCCCCGGCGGCGGCTCTGGCCGACGCTCCTCGCCTCCCTGATGGCCGGGGTCGGCGTCGCGATTCTCGCCACCACCCTCCTGCGGCCCGAGTTCCCGACGACTGCGGACAACGACCCTGCGGCGGTCGCGCCCCTGGGCCTGCTCGCGGCCCCCACGACCACGGGCGGTTCCCGGACGTGGTCGGCCCGCAGCGTTGGAGCCGAGCCATCGGAGGGGGACCGCGTGGAGATCACGGACGTCGAGGGCGGCTCGGAAGTCTTTGTGCCCGTGCCCGAGTCGGCGATCGGGCCACCCCAGCCCGCGGGACGGATGCCGCTATGACCCCGGAGGGGGTGCCGGACGAGGTCCGTTCGGGTGCACCGCCAGATTCCCCGTGCGGCGAGATCGTGATCCGCTGCCGCGAGGACGGCCCGTTCGTGATCGAAATGCAGTCAGCAGCGGGCTGCGCCGTCCGCGTGACGGACCACCTCGGTGGTACGTTCCCGCTCCCGACGCACAAAAGAGCGGTCGCGTTGTGCCGCTGTGGGAGGAGTCGGACCCGCCCGTTCTGCGACGGGTCGCACCGCGAGGCAGGCTTTCAGGCCTCGGAGGTCGCCCCCGCCGAGCCAGCCGGCAGTTGATCCATCCTTGGTCCGCTTGCCTTGGTCCGCTTGACCAGCGGCCGGATCCGTCCCGATTCGATCCCTGCCATGCTGGCGGACATCCGGCTGTGCCGTCGACGGAAAGTCTTCCGCAGAAGCCAGATGCAGCGTCCAGAAGGCCGAAAAATGGCCTCTCCGGAGGGGCGAACGATATGGACGCGACCGGTGGCTACCTGTAGGGTTGATCGCAATCGGTCGGGAGCACGGGCTTCCGGCACCCGTCGTCGCAGCCGCCGCCCGTGATGCCCCACCCCCACCGCAACTTCTACCAGCGTTTCAGCGTCGCCATCATGGCGGTGCTGGTGTTTCTGCTGCCGCTGGTGCTCGTGGGGGGCATCAAGGCGAAGTCGAACAACCGGAACGACGTGAAGGGCTGGCTGCCCATGGAGTACCCGGAAACCCGTGCCTACGGGTTCTTCCGGCGGCATTTCCAGGGGGAGGAGTTCGTTCTCGTGAGCTGGGACGGCTGCACCATGGCCGACCCCCGGCTGGAACTCCTGGCCCGCAAGCTCATTCCGCCCCCCGAGGAGGCGTCGCGGATCGACCGCGCGCTCTACTTCAAGACGGCCCAGACGGGCCCCCGGGCGGTCGAACGGATGGCGCGGGAGCCGCTCAACCTCGACCCGGTCGAGGCCGTCGGTCGCCTGACGGGGGCGCTCATCGGGCCGCCTGCCCCGGGGGTCGTGCCGGGGTCGCCCGAGGACGCGATCGGTTCGCGACAGACCTGCCTCGTGCTCACGCTCGCCGACGTCGCCCGGGCCAACCTGCATGGGGCGATCGACACGATCCGCGACGTCGCCGTGCAGGAATGCGGCATCCCCGAGGCCTCCCTCCACATGGGCGGCCCCCCTGTCGACAACGTCTCGATCGACAAGGCCGGGCAGACGAGCGTCACGGTGCTCTTCGGCCTCTCGCTCGTCGTCGGTTGCATCGTCAGCTGGTTCAGTCTCCGCAACGCGACGCTCGTCGGCCTGGTGCTCGCATCGGGCGTGTACAGCATGTTCGCGAGCCTCGCGGTCGTGTGGTACTCGGGTTATCCCGTGGACGCGATCCTGCTCACGATGCCCTCGCTCGTCTACGTAGCGACGACGTCGGGGGCGATCCACCTGGCCAACTACTACCGCGACCAGATCGCGGAGACCGGCATGCAGGAAGGGGCCGCCGGACGGGCGCTCCATCACGCGCTCCTGCCGCTCTCGCTCGCCACGGGCACGACGGCCGTCGGCCTCGCGACGCTGGCGGTGAGTGAACTCGTCCCGATCAAGATGTTCGGCATCTTCTCCGCCATCGGGGTCGTGGTGAGCTTCGTGATCCTCGTGACGCTCATGCCGGCGGCGCTCGAGCTCTTCCCGCCCCGTCTCCGCATCGGCGTCACCGCCGACGGGAAGGGGGCCGATGCGTGGAGGCCCATCGAATCGAGCCCGTGGTGGAAGGTCGGGCAGTGGGTCACCGAGCACCACGCGCTCGCGACGATCGGATGCGTGCTCGTCATGGCGGGCATCGGCTACGGCATGACCCGCGTGGAGACGGGCGTGCAGCTGATGCGGCTCTTCTCGCCGAAGGCGCGGATCCGGCAGGACTACAAGTGGCTCGAGGCCCACCTCGGGCCGCTCGTGCCGATGGAGATCCTCGTGCGGATCGACGACACGTGCCCGCTCAACTTCCTCGAACGGATGGAGCTCGTCGGCGAGATCCAGGACGAGATCGTCGGGCTTGAGGAGGTCGGCAGCTCGCTGTCCCCGGTGACCTTCGGCCGCTGCCTCGACGTGGGCGTGGCGGGCCACGGACTCGGCGGCGCGGCGGCCCGGGCCATCGGCCTCGGAGCCCGCACGAAGCGCAGCGTGCTCAATCGTCGGCTCGTCGCCCACCGCGACGAGTTCCTCGACGGCGATTACCTGCGCGAGGCGACGAGCGAATCGGAGGACGGCCTGCGGTCGGAGGAGCTCTGGCGCATCAGTGCCCGGGTGAGTGCGGTGCAGGAGGTCGACTACGCGCTCTTCAAGTCGGACCTGCGGAAGCGCATCGACCCGATCCTCGCTAGGCTCGACGGCGACGGCATCGAGGGCGTGCACGTCGAGTACACCGGCCTCGTGCCGCTCGTCTACAATGCCCAGCATTCGCTGCTCGACGGTCTGCGCATCGGCTTCGTGTGGGACTTCGCCATCATCGTCGCGGTGATGATGCTCATCTGCCGGGCCGTGTCGGCGGGCTTCGTGCTGCTGCTGCCGGCGGCGTTTCCGGCGATCCTCGTCTTCGGCGGGATGGGCTGGGGCAACTCGATCCTCAAGTCGCTCGGCGCCATGACCGTGCCGATGTCGACGAGCGTGGCCCTCGGCGTGACGGTGGACGACGTCGTCCACTTCATGCTGTGGTTCCGCCGCGGCATCGCCGACGGGCTCGACCGCCGGCAGGCCACCATGCTCGCCTACAAGGGCTGCGCCCGGGCGATGTACCAGAGCTGGGGCGTGATCGGCATCGGCCTCTCGGTCTTCTCGCTCTCCCCGTTCGGACCGACGCAGCGCTTCGGCTACATGATGCTGTCGATGCTCACGATCGCCCTCGTCGGCAACCTCATCTTCCTGCCGGCCCTGCTGTCGGGGCCGCTCGGCGCCGTCTTTGCGTGGAGCGTGCAGCGCGAGGAGCGGCGGAAGGCCGCGCGGGGGGAGGGGCGCCGGGTCGTGATCGAGCCCGGCAGCGACGCCCTGCCCGCCCCGCACGTGCTGCCCGGACCGGCCAAGCAGGCCGTCCACGCCTGACGCCGACCGCCCCGCGTCAGTCGCACAGCCACCGCATCGCCCCCTCGAGCGAGGGCAGCCGGGCGCGATCGACCCAGGCGAAGAGCGCGACGCAGCCGACGATGCATGCCAGCGCCAGGGCGAACGCCAGCGGCGCGGGCATGGCGACCTGCCAGAGCGCCGTGGGGTCGTCCCCGACCGCGAGGCCCGCGATCCAGAGCGGCCAGATGTGGACGAGGTGGTGGAGGACGTAGATGGAGAACGAGTGGCGGCTGAAGGGACCGGTCCAGCGGACGAGGGACGCCGTCCAGGCGGACGACGGGTCTCTGTCGAGCACCCGGTGGAGCGCGGTGAGGGAGAGCATCGCGATGGCCAGCGAGCCGAGGACGTATGCGGTCGAGGCGGGAAACATCGTCCAGCCGTCGGCCGCGCCGATCCGCAGGCCCGCGGGCAGGTGGGGCCACACGAGCATTGCGACCGCGGAGATCGCTCCCAGGGCCGCCGTGGCGAGGAGGGGCCGTCGCATCCCGCCGCGCGCGGACGCATCGCCGCCGAAGATCAGCGGGGTCGCGAGGTAGCCGGCCCAGGGGAAGACGAGCCAGGGTGCCAGTGGGAAGTAGCCGACCACGAGGCAGCCGAGCGCGACGTCGCTCAGCGTGACGTCGTAGTCGAACCATGACCGGCTCCAGTAGGACGGGTAGTCGGCGACGACCCGGAGGACCGGACTGGTCAGCAGGACGAGCACGAGTGCCAGCGTCACCGCCGACACGGGCATGCGGCGCACGACGTCGAGCGAGATGAGGGCGAGTCCCACGAACGTGAGCACGTCCCAGTTGAAGGTTTCCTCGGGCAGCCAGACGAGCACGTTGAAGGCGAAGCCCGTGCCGATCAGGAAGAGGCCGCGGCGGATGGTCGCCTTCGAGAGGGCCGCGGGGGATGTGCCGCGGGCGATCCGCTGCGTGCACCAGAGGCGGTAGTTGACCCCGGCGAGGAAGGTGAAGAGCGGGGCGGCGGCTCCGGCCGGCATCCACCGGTTCATCGCCAGCGACCACGCGTCGTGCGTGGCGGCGAGGTTCTCGACGAAGTGCACGACGATCATGAGGCAGATCGCCACGGTCCGGAGCACGTCGATCGA